>NZ_VRVD01000364.1:0-4773 GCF_008040015.1 Methylobacterium sp. WL18
CCGCCAGGACCGGCCCGTCACCGCGGGGCCCCGGTCTTGGCGGCGCGCGCCTCGTCGTACCACCAGGTCGTCGGGAAGCCGGAGCCGGCGTAGCGCGGCAGCACGGAAGGGTGGCTGAACCGGTTCCAGCGCAGGGTCCGCTGCTCGCTCGCGGACCATTGCGGCACGACGTAATCGTGCGCCAGCAGCACCCGGTCGAGGGCCTTGGTCGCGGCGATCACCCCGGCCCGGTCCTTGGCATAGATGACCTTCTCGATCAGCGCGTCGATCCCGGGATCCTTGATCCCGATCAGGTTGCGCGAGCCCGGCTTGTCGGCCGCCGCCGAGCCCCAGAACTCGCGCTGCTCGTTGCCGGGCGACAGCGACTCGCCCCAACCGTTGGTGGTGATGTCGAAGTCGAAGTCGCGGATCCGGTTCTGATACTGCGCGGCGTCGATCACCCGCATCGTGGCGTCGATGCCGATCAGCTTCAATTGCGCCGCGAAGGGCAGGATCACGCGCTCGAACGCGTTCTGGAACTCCAGGAACTCGACGGTCAGCGGCTCACCGGTCGTCTTGTTGACCATCTTGCCGCCGCGCAGCTCGTAGCCGGCCTCGCGCAGCAGCCCCACCGCCTCGCGCAGGTTCTTCCGCACGGCCTCCGGGTTCTCGTTGACCGGGTTGGCGTAGGGCGCGGTGAAGACCGAAGCCGGGATCTTGTCCTTGACGCTCTCCAGGATCTCCCTCTCTTGCCCCTCGGGCAGGCCCGAGGAGGCCAGTTCCGAGCCGAAGAAGTAGGAGTTGATCCGCTTGTAGAGGCCGTAGAACAGGTTCTTGTTCATCTCCTCGAAGTTGAGCGCCAGGTTGAACGCCCGGCGGACCCGCGGATCCTTGAACTTGTCCCGGCGCGTGTTGAACGCGAAGGCCTGCATGATGCCCATGCCGCGCTCCGGGAACGCCTCCTTGATCAGGCGCCCTTCCTTGACGGCCGGGAAATCGTCGTAGGCGGTCGCCCAGTTGCGGGCGATGTTCTCAGCCCGGAAGTCGTAGAGGTCGCCCTTCAGGGCCTCGACCAGTACGGTGCCGTCGCGGAAATACTCGTGGCGCTCGGTGTCGAAATTGTACCGCCCGACATTCACCGGCAGGTCCTTGCCCCAGTAATCCGGCACGCGGGCGTAGGTGACGCTGCGGCCCGGCTCGAACTTGGCGAGCCGATAGGGGCCGGAGCCGAGCGGCGGCTCCAGGGTGGTCTCGGTCGGGCTGCGCGGCTTGCCGTTGGCGTCCTTGCCCGTCCACCAGTGCTTGGGCAGCACCCGCAGCTGGCCGATCACCTGCGGCAATTCGCGGTTGCCCGTCTCGCTGAACGTGAAGGTCACCTCGTGCGGCCCGGTCGCCTCGGCCTTGGCGACGGTCTGATAATAGGCGGCGTAGAACGGGCTGTTGGCCTTCAGCACGCCGTAGGACCAGACCACGTCCTCGGGGGTGATCGGCTGGCCGTCGTGCCAGCGGGCGTCGTCGCGCAGGCGGTACGAGACCGATCCGAGGTCGGGGGCGACCCGCACCGCCTCGGCCAGCAGGCCGTAGGACGTGAACGGCTCGTCCGAGGATTCGGTCATCAGCGTATCGTAGATCTGCAGCACGCCGCCTTCGAGGTCGCCCTTCAGGCCCGAGACGATCATGTTGAAGTTGTCGAACCCGCCCTGCATGCCCAGGCGCACCAAGCCGCCCTTGGGCGCGGCCGGGTCTGCGTAGTCGAAATGCTTGAAGCCGGGGCCGTATTTCGGCTCGCCCATCAGCGTGATCGCATGGGTCCACTGGCCGGTGGCGGCCGGGATCGACGCCTCCGTGGCGGCCGCGCTCGCCGCCGGTTCCTGCGCGCGGGCGGGGGCGAACTGGAGGCAGGCGATGCAGAGCGTTGCGGCGAGGAGGCGTCCAGTCACGGGCGGGCTGTCTCCATGTCATCGCACCAGGCGGTGCGGGAATTCGGGCTTCCGAAGGGTCTTAGGCCGGGTGCGGCCCGGGCGTCGAGGCCGCTTCTTTGCCGGTCGGTGCGCGACCGTGACGTCACCTGCGGCGTGGGGCTTCTTGAGGCGGGCCGGATCCGCGCCACGCCCTCCCCCCTCTGCGGGGGAGGGTGGCCCGCGAAGCGGGTCGGGAGAGGGGAGCAACGTTTCTGGAAAGGGCGCAACGGTTGCTTCATCCTGAACCGTCGCGCTGCCCCTCTCCCGACCCCTACTGACGCAGGGCCCACCCTCCCCCGCAGAGGGGGGAGGGAAAGTCGCGCTTCCGGCCTTCATCAAAACAAGCTCAGCTGCCGGGCCGGCTCGACCAGCCGTTCGCGCAGGTCGAGCCGGTCGGTGAGCCCGACCGGGCGGTGGTCGGCGGCGATCAGGAACGGGCGCGCCCGCTTCAGCCCCGATGTCAGGCGGGCGACGTCGTCGAGGCGCAGGGTCGCGTGGCGGCGCGCCGTGATGATCTTATCGACCGCTTTGGCCCCGAGGCCCGGCACCCGCAGCAGCCATTCCCGCTCGGCCTTGTTCACGTCCACGGGGAACTTTTCGCGGTGCTTGAGCGCCCAGGCGAGCTTGGGGTCGATGTCGAGGGCGAGCATGCCGCCCTCGGAGGCGTCGGCGACCTCGTCGGGGGTGAACTCGTAGTACCGCAGCAGCCAGTCGGCCTGGTACAGCCGGTGCTCGCGCTGAAGGGGCGGCGGCTTCGGCGGCAGGATCGCCGACCCGTCCGGGATCGGGCTGAACGCCGAGTAGTAGACCCGCTTCAGGCCGACGCTGCCGTAGAGATGCGCGCTCTTGCGGATCAGGGCCTCGTCGGTGGTGGCGTCCGCGCCGACGATCACCTGGGTCGAGTGCCCGGCCGGGGAAAAGCGCCGCTTCTCGGCCTTGGCCTCGACGATACGCTCGCCGATCTGCGCCATCGCGTTCTGGATCGCGGCGCCGTCCTTCTCGGGGGCCAGGCGCTGCAGGCTCGCTTCGGTGGGCAATTCCACGTTGATGGAGAGCCGGTCGGCGTAGAGGCCGGCCTCCTCGATCAGCCAGGGGCTCGCCTCCGGGATCGACTTGAGGTGGATGTAGCCGGCAAAGCCATGGTCGCGCCGGAGCGACTTCGCCACCCGGGTGAGCAGTTCCATCGTATGGTCGGGCGACTTGATGATGCCCGACGACAGGAACAGGCCCTCGATGTAGTTGCGCCGGTAGAAGTTCAGGGTGAGGCTCACGACCTCCTCCACGGTGAACTTCGCCCGCCTCACATTCGAGGAGCGCCGGTTGATGCAATAGGCGCAGTCGAACAGGCACCAGTTGGTCAGCAGGATCTTCAGCAGCGAGACGCAGCGCCCGTCCGGCGTGTAGGCGTGGCAGATGCCGGCCCCGGTGGTGGAGCCGAGCCCATCCTTCCCGGCCGCGCGCTTCGGCGCCGCCGAGGAGGCGCAGGAGGCATCGTACTTGGCGGCATCGGCCAGGATGCGCAGTTTCTTGGCCAGGGTTTCGTCCATCGAACAGACAATGAAGGAGAGGCCTTAAGAGGCAAGGCCGACCGGTGCCCGGCCCCCGTCCGCGATGCCGCACCCTGCGCACAGGCAATACCTCGGTGTGCGCTCCTGCCGAGGAGGCACTCATGTGCGACACACCGCACGCGCCGGATCATCCGGAACACCGCGCTGTCGGTCGGTGCCGACGGGAGCCAGTACTTTAGCGGTGGCGAGCAAATCTCTCCTAGCGCATCGTCTTTTTCCGAAAGCCGGAAACCACCTTTCGGGACGATGCTCTAGATCCGAGCCCTGATCCAGGCGGCCATCGCCGCTTCATCCATCTCGCCGGAGGCAAGCGCCAGCCAAGTGGCGACGATCTCAGCATTCATGGCGGTCAGCTGCCGGCCGTTCAGTTCGATGAACGTTTCGGTCACGACCATCGAGACCCGCTTGTTCCCGTCAATGAACGGATGGTTCTTCGCGAGGCCGAAGGCGTAGGCCGCCGCCAGATCGGCGAGATCGGGCGGAGGGTCGCCGTAGGCTTCCAGGTTCTCCGGCCGGCCGAGCGCGGAATCGAGCATCCCCTCGTCGCGGATGCCCGGCGAGCCGCCGTGCTCAGCCAGCTGCTCGTCGTGCAGAGCGCATACGACGTCCTTGCGGACCCAGACTCTCATGGCGGAGCCTTACTTCGCGAGTTCGCGAAGAGCCTCGCGACGACGCTTCATGACCGCCTGCGCGACGACCATCTGGCTCTCGAAGTCCGGGTTGTAGGGCGTGAGCCTGTAGCTCCCGTCCGGCGCTTCGGTCAGATGGACGACATCGCCCTTCTCGACCTTGAGCCGGGTGGAGACCTCCTTCGGCAGTGTCAGGCTGAGGGAGTTGCCGTTCTGGGTCACCTTGAGCGAGATCATGCCCATCTCCGCCGCGTCATGATATTTGTCATAACGTAGACGCTCGTTTGCATCCCTGCAAGTGGGTTACAGGACGACGAACACCTTCTGCTCGGCACTCAACAGCCTCGCTTGGCGGCTGGGATGCGGTCTCCGACAATCCCAGGATGACCGACGCGGAACTGGCCGAACTGCAGCCGGCGAGCGCGGTGCCGGAGGTCTTCCGTCTGCTACCGAAGCGCGGCCAGTCGAGAGCCGAAGCGGCCGAAGGCTCGCGCCTGATCGATCATTCCGGCTCGTCCAGCTCGGCATCGACCACCCGGCGAGCAAGATCGTAAGAGAAACCGGCCCGGGCCAGGGCGCCGAGGTCGCGGTCGCGGTGGAGCGCCCGCGTGTCGGGCCGGCGATGCGTGCCGAGGC
>NZ_VRVD01000365.1:0-4759 GCF_008040015.1 Methylobacterium sp. WL18
GGTGGTGACCTTCATACCGACGCAGCCTTGTCCTGAAGCCGGGCTCCCCTCTGCCGACCCGGCCTGACGGCCGGCCCACCCTCCCCCGCACAGGGGGGAGGGAGATGCGTTTGTGGCCTCGCGCCAAATTCTGAACCGGGCCCCCATCACTTCACCGTCAACGTGCCGGTCATGCCCTTCGCCTCGAGGCCGCGCGCCTCCCATTTGTAGGTGCCGGGCTTGATCGCCACGAACTCGACGGCGATCTCGCCGGGATCGTCGAACTCCAGGTGGTCGGGCGCGCCGCCGCCGTGGATCTCCTTGTGCTCTATGACGATCTGGTTGAGCCAGATGTAGCGGAAGAACTCGGGGGCGTAGAACTTGTACTCCTGCCGCCCCTTGGCGACGATGCGCAGCCGGTAGGCCTTGCCGGATTCCAGCGTGATGTCCTTGTTCTCGACCGCGAAATCGTTGCCCTGATCGTCGCCCAGGACGAGGTCTGGCAGGTTCTCGCGCTTCTTGGTGAGGTCGAGGGCCGAGGCCGGCCCAGCCGCGAACAGGCCGACCAGAGCGAGGGCTGCGATCCGAAACGTCCGCGTCATGTCGTTCCTACCCCTGTGCCGCCGGTTCGGCGATCCTGTTCTGCGTCATGGACGTTCAAACGGAGGCGCGCACCCCCGATCTAGCGCCTGTGTTCGAGTGACAAACTAGTTCGGGGAGATGGCGACGCCCCAGGGCAGCAGGCCCACCGGGATGCTCTTGACCACCTTCTCGGCGGCCACGTCGACCACCGAGACGTCGTTCGAGGTGCCGTTCGTGGTGAACAGCATCTTCTGGTCCGGCGTGAAGGCGAGCTGCCAGACGCGTTGGCCGACGGGCAGATACTTCTGGACGTCGTAGCTCTTGGCATCGATCACCGCGACCCGGTTGGCCGGGCCCAAGGCCACGAAGGCCTTGGTGCCGTCCTTGGTGATGCGGATGCCGACCGGCTGGATCGCCTCGTCGTTCACGCTGGGGATCTTGAAGGTGATCTTCTTCACCACCCGACGCTGGGCCACGTCGATCACGCTGACCGTGCCGCCGACCTCCGCGGAGACCCACAGGAACTTGCCGTCGGCGGTGAACTCGGCAAAGCGCGGCCGGGCGTCAACCAGCACGTTGTCGATCACCTGGAACGTCTTGGTGTCGATGAAGTGCGCCATGTTGGTGGTCTCGGAGGTGTTGACCAGGATCTTCCCGTCCGGCGACAGGCCCATCCCCTCCGGCTCGACCCCGACCGGCACCTCGGCCAGGACCTTGTTCTTCTCGATGTCGATGATCGTGACCTGGCTGTCGTCCTCGTTGGCGACGTAGAGCGGGTTGCCGGAGGCATCGAGGATGAACTGCTCGGGATCGGGGCCGGAGCGGAGCGAGCGCACGACCTTACCGGAGCTGGCATCGAGCACGTCGATCCGGTCGTCGTCGCTGGCGCAGACGAACACCTCCTTGCCGTCCTTCGACACGGTGATCCCGCGCGGCCGGCGCCCGACCTTCCAGGTTCCGGTGACGGTCATCGTATTCGTATCGATGACGCTGACGGAGTTGCCCTTCTCGTTGCTCACGTAGGCGGTGAAGGCAAAGGCCGGCCCGCAGAGGCCGAGCCCCGCTCCGAGGGCGACAACACTCAGACCTGCCTCGAAGCGGCGGCGCATACGACTTCCTTCCCTGGGTGCCCTTTTCGGCACTTTCTGGCACCAACTGTAGTGCGATCTTGGCCGGTTGCGAGGGGTTGCGGCGTTTGCGGCCGTGGCCGGCGTTCCCCTCGCAGGGCGTCAGCCGCGATGCTTATTCACACATCCTCAGCTCTGTGAAGTGCAGGACATCGGTCGAGCGCGTGCATGCTGCAGCGTGCAGGTTACCGTCCTCCGTGATGAGCACACGGTCTGAAGCCAGACAGGCCAGGATCGAGGCGTCGTTGAACCCGAGCCACGCGTAGGTGTCGTCATGGACGGCATCCCAGCCCGTCGGCTGCAACTCGCGGACGTGCAAGACGAACAGCTTGAAGAACGCGGCGATCTCAGACCTGATCGGATCCCGGACCTGGCGGAGCAGGTTGGCGGTCTCGGACAGGATCTGCGCCGTGGTGATGACCCCGGCCGCGACCGAAATATGCAGCAGCAGGGCATCGTAGTCGGCGCGCGAGAACCGCGAGCAATTTTTATGGATTCGGATGTAGTCCGCGCACGTTCCGCCGACGATGAACAGCACGAGGACGTTCGTATCGAGCAGAACGTATTTCCGCATCGCTATTCGACGTCGCGACTCTTCATCGAAACGATCTCCCCGGTCGTCTCATCGACCGTCACGATCTTGTAGGTCCGGCGCATGACGACAGTGCCGCTCAGCACCGATATGGCGTTGCGCGCCTCATCCCACGGTCGAGAGAAGCCCAGAGTGATATTCCAGTATCCTGGATGATGCTCGACCTCTTCGAGGCCGAGATTCGAGACGTTCTCCGTCGACATCGTCGACAAAAGCCACTCTTTCGCGCGGTCGATCGCATCGTTGACGCTGATGCCGGGGCTCCTGGTCTCCATTATGGGCCGTGCTTCTTGGACCTCGTGGCTCATCGTGAGTCTCGGACTTCGAGAGGACACCGTCTCGGTGGAGCGCGCCTCCGGAAGGTGGCCCCCCTGGGCCGCCCGCGTCAATGGTGGCGGCGACATTCCTGTGCCCCGCGATGGAACCGCTCGACGACCCGCGAGAACACGGTCATTTGAACTTGCAGGTGGTCTCCGGCAGGTCGACGCCCAGCGTGTCGAGCGGCGTGCGCTGATGCAGGAAGCCCTGTTCGGGCGCGACCGAGACCAGGGCCTTGGGCTGGACGACGATGACCGGCTGGCGCAGCTGGTGATCCCAGGGGCGGAAGCTCAGCGACACACCCTTGTAGGCCGGCAGGTTGAAGGCCGGATCCACCAGGTACGGGGTCAGCACGGCGGGATCGTTGGTCTTCTTGGCGGTGACGGCCTCGCCGACGGTCCGGATCGCCGCCCAGGCCTGGTAATCCAAGGGGCGCATCAGCCGGGAGGCGAGCCGCCGGAACCGGTTCTGAGCCTGCGCGGCCCCCCAGGTCTCCAGCACCGGCGACCACGTGGTCGAGGTCAGCGCCTGCGTGCCGCCGACGGGCCGGGGATCGACGGTGCGGTAGGAGACGTAGTCGCCCCAGTCGCCCTCCTCGTCGGCCACGATCGCCATGTCGTAGTCGAGCCCGCGGGTGAAGACCATCGCTTCGGCCCGGGTCGGGGTATCGCCCCGCGCCTTCGCCAGCGGTCCGAAGGTCCAGGGTTTCTCCGTGGTGATCTTCAGGGCGAACTTGCGCGCGGAGTTGCGCACGGCCTCGGCATAGGCCTTGTCGGCCTCGGTCGGCCCGACGATCAGAAAGACCTTCCGCCAGCGCATCACCGTCAGGTACTGCGCGATGGCGTCGGTCAGCATCGCCCGGGACGGCAGGATGTGGAATACGTTGGACCGGCAGTCGGCGCCGCGCAGCCGGTCGTCCGGGGCGCCGGCATTCAGCACCACCGCCCCGGTGTCCTTCACCGCGTCGGCCACCGCCAGCACCGCATCCGCCGGCAGGACCAAGACCAGGTAGTGCACGCCCTTGGCCACCAATTCCCTGGCCGCCGCCACGGCGTCGGGCTTGTCGTCGCTCAGCGCGACCGCATCCAGTGAAAAGGTCTGCTTGGTGAACCGGCCGGTGGTGTTGTTGTCGGCGATGCCCATCTTGGCGCCGGCCAGCCCCTCGTCTTCCGGGGCGGCCTCGGCGTCGTACGAGGAGGGCGCCGGCTGCGGCCGGTAGATCAGGCCGATCGGCGTTTCGATCGGTTGCGGAGCCGGTTGCTGGGCTTGCGCGGCGACCGGCGTCAGCACGGTCCAGCACGCGAAGAGAACGCGAAGGCTGACCGAGCGCGGTGTCGGATAACGCGAAGGCTGGACGGGAATCGGGGCCGGGGCGTGTGCAGGATCGTGCATATACGCGGCCTCTAGCAGCTTCGGATCCGGCCGCTCAACCGCGGCGCCCCGGTCGGACGTTCACGTTCGCGTCGTGGGCTACCGGCGCGGCGATGTACATTGCCAATTTGTCCCTTCGCCCGAGCTATAGTGGCGAAAACGCCGGCGGCAGCGTCGGCGCCGGTCATCGAGAGGGAGCCCCGAGGATGCACCACCTGTTATCGTGCGCGGTGATCGCGTGTCTGCTGGCCGGGGTGTCCGGTGCCCACGCCGCCGAGAAGGCCGCGGTGTTCCCGGTGGAGCTGTTCGATCCCGGGGCCACCTACGGCACGCGGGTCCGGCCCGTCGACACCAAGAAGTTGACGCTGGTGACGGACGAGCTGCGCAACGCCCTCCGCAACCAGGCCGGCCTGGACATCGTCGACACAGCCCCGAAATCCGACGTGGTCGCCAAAGAGGGCCCGCTCTACAAGTGCAACGGGTGCGCGGCCGACATCGCCAAGAGCCTGGGTGCGGATCTCGTCGTGACCGGTTATGTGGAGAAGGGATCCGGCCAGATCTTCAACCTGAACGTCACCATCGCCGAAGCCGAGACCGGCAAGATGGTGCGCGGCGGGCAGGTGACGATCCGGGCCGATACCGACGACACCTGGGCGCACGCCATGCGCTGGGTCGTGAAGAACCGCCTGCTCGCCGAGCCGTTGCCCGGCAAGTCGTGATTGCGTGCCGCCCATCTTCGAGAGATCCGTGTCCGCGTACCCCGTACCGCCAGGCCCCCTGCCCCGCCTCC
>NZ_VRVD01000366.1:0-4750 GCF_008040015.1 Methylobacterium sp. WL18
CACCCGCACCTCGCGGGCCTCGACGACGGCCTGGCGCTCGGCCTGCCGGGCGAGGACGGCCGGATCGTCGGCCGGGGGGCGTGCCCGGAACTGGGCCAGCCGCTCTTCCTTGGCCTTCGCGCCGGCCTCGAGACGATCGGACAGCTGCGTTTCTTTGAATTGACCCACGGATACTCCTCGCGCGCTTCGCAGCGCCGGTGGCGAGAGCATCATCCCGAAAGGGTTTCGGAGACCGATGATGCCCGATCAAGAGCCCGAAACGGCATCGCGGATGCCGGTCCAGAAACAGAAGAAGCCGCTCCACACAGGGAACGGCTTCGAAACGCGTCCTCAGGGTGAGGCGCTCGGTTCAGGCGGCCTGGAGGCTGCCGGCGGACTGCTTGCCGCTGCGACGGTCGGTTTCCAGCTCGAAGGAGAGCTTCTGGCCCTCGATCAGGTTGCGCATGCCGGCGCGCTCGACAGCCGAGATGTGCACGAACACGTCCTTGCCGCCGTCGTCAGGCTGGATGAAGCCGAAGCCCTTGGTCTCGTTGAACCACTTAACGGTGCCGATGGTCATAAATATTCCAACTGCTTTAGAGCATGATGCGATCGACCAGCATTCCGGCCGATCAAAATCATCATACGGTAACAAAGATCCAGGGTTTGCTGCCGATGCGCTGCACGGGCAGCGAACGCTGGACGATCGAATGGGTCGAGCGCACGCCGTGCATGCGCTCATCCGCGAGTCGTCGAAAATGGGAGAGATGCAGAGCGCTCGCCCTGTTGTGGCGAGACGGCCGAATATCTGGCCTCAAATCGATATGCGTTCTCTAGCGCATTGCCGGGATAATCACAATCCCGAAAGAGGCTGCCGAGAAAAACGGTCCGGCGTGCCCGTGAAATCGCGGGTTCTTGCGATGTTGTTTTGGTGCACGACCTTCAATATTCAGGCCGCCCGTCCGGATCCGGGCCGCTCCGGCGGGTCGCGATCGGGCCCGTCGGCTTCGAAGAGCGTTAGCACTCTCGCCGATTGAGTGCTAAGAGGTCCCGACCCGGCGCGGATGATTCGGTCCGCTGCCGCCTTTCCCGTACGGGCTCCGTCATGCCGACGCGAGACCCGGAGGCGGGACGACCAGGATGCCACACATGAAGTTTCGCCCGCTGCACGACCGCGTGGTGCTACGCCGCATCGAGGGCGAGGAGAAGACCAAGGGCGGGATCATCATCCCCGACACCGTCAAGGAGAAGCCCCAGGAGGGCGAGGTCGTCGCCGTCGGACCCGGCGCCCGGGACGAGGCCGGCAAGATCAATCCCCTGGAGGTGAAGCCCGGTGATCGCGTGCTGTTCGGCAAGTGGTCCGGCACCGAGGTCAAGATCGACGGCCAGGACCTTCTGATCATGAAGGAATCCGACATCATGGGCGTCGTCGCCTAAGGGCGTCCGCCCAGCCCAAAGCTCCTCAAGCCCTTCGAGGCGCCCGCTCCGGCGCGCCTCGGGGCCGAACGACAACAGAAGAGATCGTCCATGTCAGCCAAAGACGTCCGTTTTTCCGTCGACGCCCGCGAGAAGATGCTGCGCGGCGTCGAGCTGCTCGCCAGCGCCGTGAAGGTGACGCTGGGTCCCAAGGGCCGCAACGTCGTGATCGAGAAGAGCTTCGGCGCCCCGCGCATCACCAAGGACGGCGTCACCGTCGCCAAGGAGATCGAGCTCGCTGACAAGTTCGAGAACATGGGCGCCCAGATGGTGCGCGAAGTGGCCTCGAAGTCGAGCGACATCGCGGGTGACGGCACCACCACCGCCACCGTGCTGGCCGCCTCCATCGTCCGCGAAGGCGTGAAGTATGTCGCCGCCGGCATGAACCCGATGGACCTGAAGCGCGGCATCGACCTCGCGGTCGCCGCGGTCGTGAAGGACATCAGCGAGCGCTCCCGCAAGGTCGCCTCCTCGGAGGAGATCGCCCAGGTCGGCACGATCTCCGCCAACGGCGACAAGGAGATCGGCGAGATGATCGCCCACGCCATGCAGAAGGTGGGCAACGAGGGCGTGATCACGGTCGAGGAGGCCAAGACGGCCGAGACGGAGCTCGACGTCGTCGAGGGCATGCAGTTCGACCGCGGTTACCTGTCCCCGTACTTCATCACGAACGCGGAGAAGATGATCGCCGAGCTCGAGGATCCCTACATCCTGATCCACGAGAAGAAGCTGTCGTCGCTGCAGGCGATGCTTCCGGTGCTCGAGGCCGTGGTCCAGACCGGCAAGCCGCTGCTGATCATCGCCGAGGACATCGAGGGCGAGGCGCTGGCCACCCTCGTGGTGAACAAGCTGCGCGGCGGCCTGAAGGTCGCGGCCGTGAAGGCGCCGGGCTTCGGCGATCGCCGCAAGGCGATGCTCGAGGATATCGCGATCCTGACCAAGGGCCAGATGATCGCCGAGGACCTCGGCATCAAGCTCGAGAACGTGACGCTCGACATGCTCGGCCGGGCCAAGCGGGTGCGGATCGACAAGGAGAACACCACGATCATCGACGGGTCCGGCGAGAAGTCGGACATCGAGGCCCGCATCTCGCAGATCAAGGCGCAGGTCGAGGAGACCACCTCGGACTACGACCGGGAGAAGCTGCAAGAGCGCCTGGCCAAGCTCGCGGGCGGCGTCGCGGTGATCCGCGTCGGCGGCTCGACCGAGGTCGAGGTCAAGGAGAAGAAGGACCGCGTCGACGACGCCCTCCACGCCACCCGCGCGGCCGTCGAGGAAGGCATCGTCCCGGGCGGCGGCACCGCGCTGCTGCGCGCCAAGAAGGCCGCCCAGGGTCTGACCAGCGACAACCCCGACGTCTTGGCCGGCATCAAGATCGTGCTGAAGGCGCTCGAGGCCCCGATCCGTCAGATCGCCCAGAACTCGGGCGTGGAAGGCTCGATCGTGGTCGGCAACATCCTGGCCAACGCCTCGGAGACCTACGGCTTCAACGCGCAGACCGAGGAGTATGTCGACATGCTCCAGGCCGGCATCGTCGATCCGTCCAAGGTCGTCCGGGCGGCGCTCCAGGGCGCGGCTTCCGTCGCCGGCCTGCTGGTCACCACCGAGGCGATGATCTCCGAGCTGCCGCGCAAGGAAGCCCCGGCCATGCCGGGCGGCGGCGGCATGGGCGGCATGGGCGGCATGGACTTCTAAGCCGGCTCCAGACCTAAACACCACGATCCGGCGCGGGCGCTTTTCGCGGTCGCGCCGGATCCTCACTTGCAAGCCGGCCCGGGGCATCGATCCGGGCCTGCGCCGTCCCGCAACCGCGACCCCCTCCGCACCGCACCAAGCGGGCCGATGCGGGTTGACCCTGGTGCCGGTCGGGAGATTCTGATGCGCCTGCTCATCCATCGGGACGGGATCGTCCTGACGCTCGCCCCGCGCGCCGCCCTCCTGGCGCTGGTGACGACGGTCCTGGTGGCGCCCGCCCCGGCCCGTGCCTGGGGCATTCCCGGGTGCACCAACCTCCCCGAATACAATCGCGCCCTCGGCGCGCTCCAGGGCATGACCAGTGCCTGCGACATGAGCGTCGCGCATGCGCGCGAAGTCATCGCGGAGCATGACGGCGTCCCGGTGATGGTACCGCAGGCAGCGCCGCCGCCCCGGGTCCGGGTCCGGCGCCATCCGGCCCGATCTCACCACAGGACACCGCGCAAGCGGCGCGGCACGGCGCACGCCTTCTGATCCGCACCGTCGTTGTCCGGAGGAGCCAGCGCCCCGCTAAAGTTAGACGGTGGCGTCGATGCCGGCCGGCTCCGTTAGGGCACCCGTAGGGATAAAGGATTCGCGCCGTGCGGCTCGATCTCGGTCACAAAGGCGATTGGATCGTCGATCCCCGCGAGCTGGCGTCGCGCCTGGGCGTCACCATGGCCGTCCTCAAGCAGCAGGAACGCCTCGGCCAGGTCGAGGCTCGCATCAAGCCCGGCTCGGGCGCGGAGGCGGATCAGACCCGCGTGACGGTCCGCCTGCTCGACAAGGGCTGGCGGGGCATCTTCGATGAAAGCGGGGCGCTCATCGCCGAGGAGCGATGGTGACGGGCCGCCCGGAGCGGTTCGCGGCCGGGCAAAAGGTCATCGCGGCCAAGAAAGCCGCGGCGCCGGGACAATGCGTGGTACAGACCTGAAGAGATTCCGCCGCTGCTCTCGTCGAGGACCGACATGAACGCCTTCAGATGGCTTATGGCCAAGGTTATCGGCTTCCTGTTCTCGCAGACGATCGACCACAAGAACCGCAAAGCTGCTGCCGACAAGGAGGGCGGGACCTACGATGCCGCGCCGGCTTATCAGTCATCCGGGTTCGAAAGTGATTATCATGCGGCGACCAACCTGCTGAAGCAGCGGATGGACAAGAACTTTCCGGATAATTTTCACGCCCGGCTCGGGTCGCAGGCCAACAGCATGTACGATTACGGTGAGGACCGTGCGGAGGCCGTCGACACGGCCTCGACCGCGATCGCGATGGCGCTCCGGAACGGCGCGACCGTCAGCCAGGCCGCGGAGGCGGGCGCGGCCAGCGTCGGCATCTGAGGGGGGACGGACGGCTGCTCGGCCCCGCAGCCGTCTGCAAAAAGGGTCGCAACCGGGGAGAGAAGCCGCACGGCCCATCGGGCTCCGCGGCGTTACCGCGGGGCGGCCTCGGATCCGATCACCAGAGATTGCGCGGCAACCGCCGCTTCCAGCGCTCGCCGGCCTTGAGGGTGTCGCCCTGCCGGGAAAGCCGGACCGGGCGCGTCGGCATCGCGGTCGTGAGC
>NZ_VRVD01000367.1:0-4740 GCF_008040015.1 Methylobacterium sp. WL18
CCCCCCGTCCCGGCGGCTGGCCGCGACGGGCCGACGTCATGACCGACCGATCCGGCGCTGCCAAAGCCGCCCCGACCGTCTCCACGCTGGCGGCGACGGCCATCGTCGTGGCCGACATGATCGGCATCGGCGTCTTCACCAGCCTCGGCTTCCAGGTCGCCGACATCCCGTCCGGCTTCACGCTGCTGCTGCTGTGGTTCGTCGGGGGCGTGGTCGCGCTGTGCGGGGCGCTCTGCTACGCCGAACTCGCCACGATGTTTCCCCGCTCCAGCGGCGAGTACAACCTCCTTACGCAGATCTACAGCCCGGCGATCGGGTTCATGGCCGGGTGGCTCTCGGGCACTGTCGGCTTCGCCGCGCCGGTGGCGCTCGCCGCCATGGCGCTCGGCCAGTACGGCAAGGCGGTGCTGCCCGGGGTGCCGCCGCTCCTGCTCGGCCTCGCGGCGATCTGGATCGTCTCGCTGGTCCACCTGCGGGGTACGCGCCACAGCAGCGCGTTCCAGATCGGGTTCACGCTGCTGAAGCTGGCGCTGATCGTCGCCTTCATCGGGGCGGGTTTCGCGCGTGGGGGCGGCCAGGCGATCGGCTTTTCGCCCGCTTCGTTCGATCCGGCGCAGGTCGTCAGCGCCAGCTTCGCGATCAGCCTCGTCTTCGTGATGTACGCCTATTCGGGCTGGAACGCCGCGACCTACATCGTCGGCGAACTCGCCGACCCGCCGCGCAGCCTGCCGCGGGCGCTGTTCTTCGGGACCGGCCTCGTCGTCGCGCTCTCGATCGCGCTGAACGCGGTGTTCCTCTACACGACGCCCGCCGCCGAACTCGCCGGCCAGGTCGAGGTCGCGGTGATCGCCGGCCGTCACGTCTTCGGCGATGTGGGCGGCCGCATCGTGGGCGGGCTGATCTGCGCCGGGCTGATCCCGACGATCGGCGCGATGATGTGGATCGGCCCGCGCGTCACCGTCGCTATGGGCGAGGACGTGGCTCTGCTGCGCCTGTTCGCCCGGCGCTCGCGGCGCGGGGTGCCGGGCGCAGCGCTTCTCCTTCAGGCCTGCATCGCCACCATCCTGCTGTTCACCCAGAGCTTCGAGGCGGTGCTCGACTTCATCCAGTTCAGCCTGATCCTGTGCTCGTTCCTGACCGTGATCGGGCTGATCAAGCTCCGGATCACCCGGCCCGACCTGCCGCGGCCGTTCCGGGCCTGGGGCTACCCGGTGACGCCGATGATCTTCCTGTCGGTGACGCTGTTCATGCTGGTCCACCTCGTGACCGTCCGGCCGCTGCAGTCCCTCGCCGGGCTCGCACTGATGCTGGCCGGCCTCCTCCTGTACGGCATCGCGACGGCGCGGGAGCGGACGACGGCGCGCAGGGCGCCGCCGCGGTGAGGCCGGGGCCGCGCGCGATCACACCTGTCAGGAAGCGGGCTTGAACGCCCGCAGGACGTCCAGCCGATACTCGGCGGTTCGCGACTGCTTCAGGACCCGCGCAAAACCTTGGGCGCCCGCGATGAAGCCTTCCGCCGCCTCGTCGCCGGAGAGCGGGTAATGGGTGACGCCGAGCCAGTGGACCAGCACGATGTCCGCTTCGGGAAGCACCGAGCCCGCCACCCGGGCGACCAGCCGGGCAAGGTCGGCGCGGTCGAGATAATAGGCCACCTCGGAGATCAGGATCAGGTCGAACCGCCCGTCCGGCCATGCGCCCGGAACGGCCGCGAGCTGGAAGCGCACGTTCGGGCAATCGGCGCAGCGCGCCCGGGCCTCGTCCAGGACGGAGGGCACCACGTCGAGCCCGATCAGCGCGTCGCACCGGGGGCAGAGCTGATGCGTGAACACGCCGATCGAGCAGCCGACCTCGAGGCCCGACGCGTAGCGGGCCCGCGGCAGGGCCGCCAGCGTGGCCGCATACTTGTCGCGCTCATAGGCGCTCGTGGCGAAGCGCCACGGATCCGACTCCGTGGCGTACATGCCCTTGAAGTAATCGGTATCGAGGCTCTTCGCGCGGCGGCCCGTCGGCGTCTCGGCGGGCTGCTTGGGGTCGGCCTCGGTGCCTGAGGCACTTTGAATTCCGAGCATCGCGCTCGTCACGGCCGCGCCTCCGGCTTGCAGCAGGCGGCGCCGGGAGGCTGGCTTGCGATCACGCACGAGGGGCCTCACCGCGCCTTCGGGACTGTGACGGTGAAACCGGGCCCAGTCGGGGCGGTTCCGGGCTGCGGCGTCAGGCGGCGCTGCCCGCCGCGGCGCGGCCGCCGAGATACGCGGCGCGGATGTCGTCGTTGGCCCAGAGCGCCTGCGGGTCGCCTTCGAGGACGAGGCGGCCGGTCTCCAGCACGTAGCCCCGGTCGGCCACCGACAGGCCCATGCGGGCGTTCTGCTCGACCAGCAGCACCGTCGTGCCGCGGCGGCGCACCTCCGCAATGATCGCGAACACCGCCTGGACGATCACCGGGGCGAGACCGAGCGAGGGCTCGTCGAGCAGCAGGAGCCGCGGCTTGGCCATCAGGCCGCGGGCGAGCGCCACCATCTGGAGCTGGCCGCCCGACAGGGTCCAGCCGAGCGCGTCGCCGAACCGCCGGATGTCGGGGAACAGCTCGAACATCGCCTCGACCTCGTCGCGCAGTGCGCGCTTCGGGACGCCGGACCGGTTCGAGGCGCCGAGCATGATGTTCTCGCGCACGGTGAGCCCCGGGAAGACCCGGCGCCCCTCGGGCACGTGGGCGACGCCGAGACGCACGATCGCCTCGGGCTTCAGGCCGTGGAGCGGCTGCCCGTCGAGCAGGATGCTGCCGCCCGCCGGCTTCACGAGGCCGGAGATCGCCTTGAGGGTGGTCGACTTGCCGGCGCCGTTGGAGCCCAGCAGGGTCACGACCTCGCCCGTGCCGACCACGAACGAGAGCCCGCGCACCGCCTCGATCTCGCCGTAGCGGACGGTGAGGTCGCGGATCTCCAGGACCGGGTTCGACACGGCGGTGCTCATCCTGCTCAGGCCGGCGCGAGATCGGTCTTCAACGCGGTCTGGAGCCCCGCGCCCGGCCCGGTCGCGGCGTCCTCCCCGAGATAGGCCTCGATCACGGCGGGCTCGCGCAACACGGTGGCGGTGACCCCGTCCGCGATGCGCCGGCCGAAGTTCAGGACGGTGACGTGGCTCGCCACGTCGCTGACCAGGGTCATGTCGTGGTCGATGATCAGGATGGTCAGGCCCTTGGCCGCCATCCGGCGCAGCAGCACCGTCAGGGCGTTCTTCTCGCTGGAATTGAGCCCGGCGGCCGGCTCGTCGAGGAGCAGCAGCGTCGGGTTGCCGGCGAGCGCCCGGGCGATCTCGATCAGGCGCTGGTGCCCGTAGGAGAAGCCCGAGATCGGCTCCTGCGCCCGCGCCTCCAGCCCGACGAAGGCCAGGGCCGCGCGCGCCCGGGCCTCCAGCGCCGGCCGGTCGCTTGCGCCGAGGGGGTTGTTCGGACGCTCGGCGCCGATCACCACGTTCTCCAGGGCGCTCATCGAGCGGAACAGGCGGATGTTCTGGAACGTGCGCCCGATCCCGACCGCGGCGCGCCGGTGCGGGGGAAACCGGGTGATGTCCCGGTCCTGGAGGCGCATGGTGCCGCCGGTCGGGGTGTAGAGGCCGGACAGGACGTTGAGCGTCGTGGTCTTGCCCGAGCCGTTCGGGCCGATCAGCGCGTGGATGCCGCCGCGGGTGACGGTGAAGTCGATTGCGTCCACGGCCTTGAGGCCGCCGAAATGCTTGGACAGGCCCGACACCGTCAGCAGCGTCGCCGAGGCGTCGCGCTCCTGGCTCAGGGTCAGCTCCGGGGCGGGCGCAGGCGCAGGCTTGGCGGGCCGCAGCCGCCGGACCTGATCGCCCAGGAAGCCCCAGATGCCGTCGGGCATGAACACGACGATCAGGATCACCGCCAGCCCGTAGATCGCCAGGTACAGGCCCGGGATCTCCTTGAGGAAGCGCAGCCATTCGGGGATCAGGATCAGCAGGCCCGTGCCGATCACGGCGCCGACCGGCGAGCCGACGCCGCCCAAGAGCGCCATGGTCAGGAAGACGATCGACTCGGCGAAGGAGAACTGGTCCGGGCTGATATACGTGAAGCTGCCGGCAAACAGCCCGCCGCCCAGCCCCGCCAGCAGTGCCCCGATGGCGAAGGCCGCGACCTTGGTGCGGTAGACGTCGATGCCGCTGACGCCCGCGGCCAGTTCGTTGTCGCGCACCGCCCGCATGGCGCGCCCGAGCCGGGTCCGCGGCAGGTGCCAGACCAGCCAGCCGACCACCGCCAGGACCAGCACGCACAGCGCGAGGTAGCTCTGCCCGTCCGCGAACAGGGCGGGGCGGCGGATGTTGGGCACCCCGTCCGGCCCGTGGGTGACCGGGATCCAGTTGGTCAGGACCAGGGTGAGGATCTGCTGGAACGAGATCGTCACCATGGCGAGGTAGTGGCCGCCGAGCCGCAGCGTCGAGGCGCCGAGAATCGCGCCGAGCACGACCGCCAGCGCCAGCCCGATCGGCAGGCACAGCCAGAAATTCAGGCCGTGGTCCACCGTGCCAAGGCCGACCGCGTAGGCGCCGATCCCGAAGAAGGCGGCCTGGGCCAGGTTGATCTGGCCGCACAGCCCGAGCACCACCGTGAGCCCGATCACTGCGATCGCGTAGGTCGCAGCTTGCATCAGGATGTTGAGGACGTAGCCGCTGAACGGCGTCGTCGCGGCGAGCGCCACCGCGGCCGCAACGAGCGCGGCGTAGGCG
>NZ_VRVD01000368.1:0-4739 GCF_008040015.1 Methylobacterium sp. WL18
ATGCGGCGCCGCCTCGCCCGCGCCCCGCTCGCCGTCGGCCACGGCCTTGCGCCGGAACAGGCGCATCACCACCACGAAGAACACCGGCACGAAGAACACCGCCAGCACGGTGGCGGTGATCATGCCGCCCATCACGCCGGTGCCGATCGCCTGCTGGCTCTTCGAGGCGGCGCCGGTGGCGATGGCCAGCGGCACCACGCCGAAGATGAAGGCGAGCGAGGTCATCACGATCGGCCGGAACCGGAGCGTCGAGGCCTCGATGGCGGACTGGATCACCGAGGTCCCGGGCTTCCAGAGGTCCTTGGCGAACTCCACGATCAGGATCGCGTTCTTGGCCGACAGGCCGATGATCGTGATCAGGCCGATCTTGAAGTACACGTCGTTGGGCATGCCGCGCAGGTAGACCGCCGCCACCGCGCCGATCACGCCGAGCGGGATCACCAGCAGCACCGAGACCGGGATCGCCCAGCTCTCGTAGAGCGCGGCCAGGCACAGGAACACGATCAGCACCGAGAGCGCCAGCAGCAGGCTGGCCTGGCTGCCGGCCTGCTTCTCCTGGAACGACTGCCCGGTCCAGGCGTAGCCGAACCCCTTGGGCAGCTGCAGCATCAGCCGCTCCATCTCGTTGATCGCGTCGCCCGAGGTGTAGCCGGGGTTCGGCTCGCCCGTGATGCGCACCGACTGGTAGCCGTTGAAGCCGACGATCTGGCTCGGCCCCATGCCCCATTTCAGCTCCGCGAAGGACGACATCGGCACCATCGTGCCGCCGGCGTTCTTCACCGCGTAGTTGAGGATGTCCGAGGCGTTCATGCGCTGGAGTTGCTCGGCCTGGACGTAGACGCGCTGCATCTTGCCCCGGTTGGGGAAGTCGTTGGTGTAGACCGAGCCGAGGTTGAGCTGGATCGTGGCGTTGATATCCTCGAACTTGACGCCGAGCGCCGCCGCCTTCTCGCGGTCGACGATCAGCTCCGCCTGCGGGGTCGGCGGCAGGCCCTCGATCTTCACCTTCTGGAGGATCGGGCTGCCTTGCGCGAGCTTGAGCAGCTGGTCCTGGGCCGAGAGCAGCGCCGCGTAGCCGCGGTTCGCCCGGTCCTGAAGGCGGAACGAGAAGCCGGCGGCGTTGCCGAGGTTGTCCACCGGGGGCGGCTCCTGGGCGTCCACGGTGGCGTCGCGGTAGTTCGCCAGGGCCGCGTTGGTCCCGGCCACCAGGGCGGCGGCCGAGTTCTTGGCGTCGCGCTCGCTCCAGGGCTTCAGGGTCACGAAGGCCTGGCTGGTGCTGGGCGCCTGCCCCGAGAACGAGAAGCCGTTGAGCATCGTCACGGTGGCGACGCCGGGTTGCGCCAGCAGGTGCTCCTCGACCCGGCGGTTGGCCTCCTGGGTGCGGTTGTAGGAGGCGCCGGGCGGCGTCTGGATGTCCACCGTGAAGAAGCCCTGGTCCTCCACCGGCAGGAAGCCCTCCGGCAGGTTGATGAAGGCGTAGGCCGTGCCCGCCACCAGGGCGAGGTAGACCAGCATCACCCGGCCGGACTTGCGGATGAGGCCCGCGACGCCGCGGCCGTAGCGGGCGGTCTCGCGATCGACGAAGCGGTTGAACATCCCGAACACGCCGCCCTTGGCGTGGCCGTGGCCCTTGACCACCGGCTTCAGGAAGGTCGCGCACAAGGCCGGCGTCAGCGACAGGGCGAGCAGCGCCGAGAACGCGATGGAGGTGACCATGGCGATCGAGAACTGCCGGTAGATGATGCCCACCGAGCCGGGGAAGAACGCCATCGGGATGAACACGGCCATCAGCACCAGGGTGATGCCGATGATCGCCCCGGTGATCTGCTCCATGGCCTTCTTGGTGGCCTCCTTGGGGGGCAGGCCCTCCTCGTTCATGATCCGCTCGACGTTCTCCACCACGACGATGGCGTCGTCGACCAGGATGCCGATGGCCAGCACCATGCCGAACATGGTGAGCACGTTCACCGAGAAGCCGGAGATCCACATCACCGTGACCGTGCCCATCAGGGCGATCGGCACCACGATGGTGGGGATCAGGGTGTAGCGGATGTTCTGCAGGAACAGGAACATCACCAGGAACACCAGCACCACCGCCTCGACCAGGGTGTGCAGCACCTTCTCGATCGAGGCCTCGACCGCCGGGGTGATGTCGTACGGGATGTCCCACTTCAGGTCGGGCGGGAAGAACTGCGACAGCTCCACCATCTTGGCCCGGATCGCGCGGGCCGTCTCCAGCGCGTTGCCGTCGGGGGCCAGCGTCACCGAGATGCCGGCGGCCGGGCCGCCGTTGAGCCGGGTCGAGAACTGGTAGGCGTCGCCGCCGAGTTCGATCCGGGCGACGTCGCGCAGGCGCACGTTCGAGCCGTCCGAGTTGGCCCGCAGCACGATCGCGCCGAAATCCTCGATGGTGCCGAGCTGGCCCTTCACGATGATCGGCACCGTGACCGCCTGCTTGGTCGGGCTCGGCTGGGCGCCGACCGAGCCGGAGGCGACCTGGATGTTCTGGTTGCGGATCGCCTCGGTCACGTCCTCGGCGCTGAGCGACAGGCCGCGCAGCTTGTCCGGATCGACCCAGACCCGGAGCGAGCGCTCGGTGGAGTAGAGCGTCGCGCGCCCGACCCCGGGGATGCGCCGGATCTCGTTGATGACGTTGCGGATCAGGAAGTCGCCGAGGCCGACCTCGTCCATCGACCCGTCCTTGGAGATCAGGGTGATGATGTTGAGGGTCGCGGCCGAGGCCTCCTCCACCAGGATGCCCTGCTGGCGGACTTCCGCCGGCAGGCGGGCCTCCACGCGCTTCAACCGGTTCTGCACCTCCACGGAGGCGAGCGCCGGGTCGGTCCCGGGCAGGAAGGTCGCGGTGATGTTGACCGAGCCGAACGAGTCGGTGGTCGACTCGAAGTTCATGATGTTGGCCGCGCCGTTCAGCTCATCCTCGATGAGCCGGGTCGTGCCGACGTAGAGGCTATCCACCGAGGCGCCGGGATAGGCCGTGGACAGGGCGATCTGCGGCGGGGCGATCACCGGGTACTGCGCGATCGGCAGGTTCGGGATCGCCAGGGCGCCGCCCAGGCAGATGAACAGGGCCACCACCCAGGCGAAGACCGGGCGGTCGATGAAGAAGCGTGCCATGCGCGTGGTCCCCGGGGCTCAGTGGCGGTTGACCGCGGCGGCGCGCGGCGCGACCTGCGCCTTGTCGCCGGGGTTCGGGGCGCCAAGCTTCTGGTCACTTGGCTTCTGGTCACTTGGCTTCTGGTCGCCGGGCGCGTCGGGGGCCTCGTCGGCGTCGTGCTTCGGGCTCTCCTCGCCGTGGAGCGGGGTCTGGTCCACGGGCTTCACCTTCACGCCCGCGGTGATCTTCTGGACGCCGTCGACGATGACCCGCTCGCCAGCCTTGAGCCCGTCCCGGATCAGCCAGTTCTGCCCGACCACCGGCCCGACCTCGACCGGCTGGCGCATCACCGTGTCGTCGGCCCGGACCAGCCAGACCTCGGCGCGGCCGTCCTCGGTGCGCTGGATCGCCTGCTGGGGCACCGCGATGGCGTCGGAATCGATGCCCTGCTTGATCCGGGCGCGGACGTACATGCCCGGGAACAGCTCGTCGTGCGGGTTGGGGAACTGCACCCGCAGGGTCACCTGGCCGGTGCTCGGATCGGCGGTGACGTCCGAGAACAGCAGGCGGCCGGCCAGCGGGTAGAGGGAGTTGTCGTCCATGATCAGGTGGACGTTGGCGGTGTTGTCCTCCAGCCGGGCGAGCTCGCCGCTGGCGAGATCCCGGCGCAGGCGGTTCAGTTCGCCCACCGACTGGGTGATGTCGACGTAGATCGGGTCGAGCTGCTGGATCGTGGCGAGCGCCCCCGTCGAGCCCGGCTCGATCAGGGTGCCCTCGGTGAGCAGCGCCCGGCCAATCCGGCCGGTGATCGGTGCGCGCACGTCGGTCCAGCCGAGGTTGAGCTGCGCCCGGTCCCGGGCCGCCTTGGCGCCGGCGACCTCGGCCTCCGCCTGCTTCTTGCCCGCGAAGGCGGCGTCGTACTGCGCCTGGCTGGCGGTGGCCCGGGTCAGCAGGGTCTCGAGCCGGTCGGCCTGCTGGCGGGCCAGCACCAGGGCGGCCTCGTGGCGGGCCAGCACGGCCTCCGCGCTCGCCAGTTCGACCTCAAAGGGGGCCGGGTCGATCTTGTAGAGGATGTCGCCTTCCTTGACCTGGCTGCCCTGCTCGAACAGGCGCTTGACCACGAGGCCGGAGACCCGCGACCGGACCTCGGCGATGCGCATCGGCGCCACCCGCCCGGGCAGGTCGCGCAGGTAGGGGATCGCCTGCGGGGTCACTGTGACGAAGCCGACCTCAGGCACCGGCGGCGTCGGCGCGGCCGCCTGCTTCGGGTTGCAGGCCGAAAGGCCGAGCGCCAGCAGGGCGGCCGCCCCCAGGACGGTCGCGTGCGGCGGGCTGCGCCGGACGGGGGACGGGAATCGGGCGGACGAAGTGCGGGTCACGGGTTCCGACGCTCCTGGAAAAACATGCGTCTGCAGAGGCCGGCGCGGCGCTGAAGGGCCGCGCCTCGTCGAGGCGGATCGCGCATCTCCCCGAACGGGGTGTTCCGGCTTCCGGACGGACGATGCTGCACGATCGAGGGTTTGGACCGTTGCGCCGGATCCGGGATCCGGCACGAGGGTCCTCGCGCCGACACGGCGCCGATCGGGCGCGCGGCCGGCGGACAACCGGCGGCGCAGTTCAGGCC
>NZ_VRVD01000369.1:0-4716 GCF_008040015.1 Methylobacterium sp. WL18
CCGGCACCGGGGCCACGGCCGAGCGCGACGACGCGGCCGCCTACGAGCAGGTCTGGGCCGTGCCGGCGACGCCGACGCTGTTGTTCCGCTACTCGGCCATGACCTTCAACGGCCACCGCTTCCACTATGACCAGCCCTACGCCACGCGCGTCGAGGGCTATGCCGACCTGGTGGTCCACGGCCCGATCCAGGCGACGCTGCTGATGAATTTGGCCGCGACGCTGCTCGGACGGGTGCCGCGCACCTTCACGCATCGCGGCGTCTCGCCGCTGACGGCCAACCAGATCTTTCGGATCTGTGGGCGGCGGACCGGGGAGGGGTTCGAGGGCGTCACGTTGGACGAGGCAGGCCGCGTCTGCATGCGGGCGCGGGCGGCGGTATGAACGCTGACGCCTCGGCGTTCAGCTGGCCGTCATCGCGAGCGTAGCGCCGCGACCCAGTGTAGCGCGATCTCAGACGTAGCGCGTCCCTGGGTTGTTGCGCTGCGCTCGCTATGACGGTTGAGGATGCTCGCCACAGGACGTTGTTCCGTCGACGACCGGAGCCCGAGGGGCGCCCGCAGGGTCGGCGCTCCTCAGGATCTTCGAACGGACGGGATGACGACCCGGCTCAGGCGAGCGTCAGGCCGACATCGACGTTGCCGCGGGTGGCGTTCGAGTACGGGCAGACCTGGTGGGCGGCGTCCACGAGCTTCTGCGCGTCGGCGCGGTCGAGGCCCGGCAGGCTGATCGTCAGGTCGGCGGTGATGCCGAAGCCGCCCTCGGAGCGCGGGCCGATGCCCACATCGGCGGTGACGGTGGTCTCGGCCGGGACCTTGAGCTTCAGCGAGGGGGCGACCGCCTTCATGGCGCCGAGGAAGCAGGCCGAATAGCCGGAGGCGAACAGCTGCTCGGGGTTCGCGCCCGGGCCGCCGGCGCCGCCGAGCTCCTTCGGGGTCGCGAGCTTCACCTCGAAGCTGCCGTCGGCGGTCTTGGCGGCGCCGTCGCGGCCTCCGGTGGCGGTCGCGCTGGTGCGGTACTTCACGTCTACGGACATGGTGCGATCTCCAGGAACAGGAAGGGAGTCGGCATATAGGGCCGGCACAGCCCTCATATAATCCCGAGATAGATTGTGCGCAATCGATTTTACGGATCGATCAGCGCGAAGCGGTCGACATCCACCAAGCCCTTGTCGGTGATCTTCAGGTGCGGGATCACGGGCAGCGGCAGGAACGCCACCTGCAGGAACGGCTCGGGCAGGACGACGCCGAGGCCGCGCGCCGCCGCCCGCAGGGTCACCAGCGCGGCACCGATCGCATCGAACGGCAGCAGGCTCATCAGACCGGCGACCGGCAGGGCGATCTCGGCGAGCACCCGGCCGCCCTCGACCACCACGAAGCCGCCCTCGATGGCGCCGAGCCGGTTCACCGCCACGGCCATGTCGGCATCGTCGGCGCCGACCACCGTGACGTTGTGGCTGTCGTGCCCGACCGAGGAGGCGATCGCGCCGCGCTTCAGGCCGAAGCCCTTCACGAACGCCACGCCGATGCCCCGCTGCCCCGCCGGCGTCTTCCCGTGGCGCTCCACCACCGCGACCTTGATGACGTCCTGATCGAGGTCGATCCGGCGCTCGCCCGCGCTGTAGGGCAGCGACAGGTCGTGCCGCAGGGTGATGAGCTTGCCCGGCACCACGCCGATCACCGGCGTCGATGGCCCGGAACCGGGGGCCGCGAAATCCGCCGCCGTCACCCGGCGGGCCCGCAGGCTGTTCCGGCCGATCGGCTGGATCGCGGGCCGGTCGGCGAACAGCGCGTCCTCCACCAGTCGCCCGGCGCTGAAGACCCGGGCGACGCGACACTCCAGGAAATCGTCGAGCACGACGAGGTCGGCACGCTGGCCCGGTGCCACCAGGCCGCGATCGTGCAGCCCCAGCGCCCGGGCCGCCGACCAGGAGGCCGCCCGGTAGGCCGCCAGCGGCGGCGCACCCAGCGCGATCGCGGTACGGACGACGTAGTCGAGGTGGCCCTCCTCGGCGATGTCGAGGGGGTTCCGGTCGTCGGTGCAGAAGGCCAGGAACGGCGCCGTGCGCTCGGTCAGGATCGGCGCCAGGGCGTGCAGGTCCTTGGAGACCGAGCCCTCGCGGATCAGCACGGTCATGCCCTTGGACAGTTTTTCCATCGCCTCCTCGGGCGTGGTCGCCTCGTGCTCGGTGCGGATGCCGGCCGCGATGTAGCCGTTGAGCGCGCTTCCGCGCAGCAGCGGCGCGTGGCCGTCGATCAGCCGGCCCTGGAACGCCGCGAGCTTTTCGAGGGCGGCCGGGTCGCCGGCGAGCACGCCCGGGAAATTCATGAACTCGGCGAGCCCGATCACCTTGGGATGGCCCGCGAAGGGCAGCAGGTCCGCCACCCCGATCCGCGCGCCCGAGGTCTCGAGGTGGTCGGTGGCCGGCACGCAGGAGGACAGCTGGACCCGCAGGTCCATCGCCAGGGTCTCGGACGAGGCCAGGAACCACGCGAACGCCTCGGTTCCCAGCACGTTCGCCATCTCGTGCGGGTCGCACAAGCCGGTGGTGACGCCGTGGGGCAGGACGCAGCGCTCGAATTCCTGCGGCGGCATCAGCGAGGATTCGACGTGGAAATGCGTGTCGATGAAGCCCGGCACCACGACCTTGCCGGCGATGTCGATCTCGCGCCGCCCGCGATAGCTGCCGAAGGTGCCGACGATCCGGTCGCCGCAGATCGCGATATCGGAGGCGACGAGGTCGCCGGTGACGAGGTCGAGGAAGCGCCCGCCCTTCAGGACGAGGTCGGCCTCGGTCCGGCCCTGGCCCTGGTCGATGGCCCGCTTCAGGAAATCCACTCGGTCCATCGTACGATTCGCCTCTCTCGCGTCCCGGTATCCGCCGGGAGCATGACACGGTCGCGTCCGCTTCGGCGACGCTTGCAGCGACGCGTCGGCGGGCGCAGAAGCCCCTACCTTTGAAAGATTCGCTTCTGAACCGATTGAACCGCGCGATGCCCGCCTATCGTTCCCGCACCACCACCCACGGCCGCAACATGGCCGGCGCCCGCGGCCTCTGGCGCGCCACCGGCATGAAGGACGGCGATTTCGGCAAGCCGATCATCGCCGTGGTGAACTCGTTCACCCAGTTCGTGCCCGGCCACGTCCACCTGAAGGATCTCGGCCAGCTGGTCGCCCGGGAGATCGAGAAGGCCGGCGGCGTCGCCAAGGAGTTCAACACCATCGCGGTCGATGACGGCATCGCGATGGGCCACGACGGCATGCTCTACTCGCTGCCGTCCCGGGAGCTGATCGCCGATTCCGTCGAGTACATGGTCAACGCGCACTGCGCCGACGCGATGGTGTGCATCTCGAATTGCGACAAGATCACCCCCGGCATGCTCATGGCCTGCCTGCGGCTGAACATCCCGACGGTGTTCGTCTCGGGCGGCCCGATGGAGGCCGGCAAGGTCCAGCTGCCCGGCATCGCCAAGAAGGTCGATCTGGTCGACGCCATGATCGCGGCCGCCGACGACCGGATCTCGGACGAAGACGTGGCGGTGATCGAGCGCTCGGCCTGCCCGACCTGCGGCTCCTGCTCGGGCATGTTCACCGCGAACTCGATGAACTGCCTGACCGAGGCGCTGGGTCTGGCGCTGCCGGGCAACGGCTCGGTTCTGGCGACGCACGCCGACCGCAAGCGCCTGTTCGTGGAGGCCGGCCACCTGATCGTGGACCTCGCCCGCCGCCACTACGAGCAGGACGACGCGAGCGTGCTGCCCCGCGCGGTTGCGAGCGTCACGGCGTTCGCGAACGCCATGACGCTGGACATCGCCATGGGCGGCTCGACCAACACGGTGCTGCACCTGCTGGCCGCCGCCCACGAGGGCGAGGTGCCGTTCACCATGGCCGATATCGACCGGCTGTCCCGGCGCGTGCCGGTCCTGTGCAAGGTCGCCCCGGCGGTGGCCAACGTCCACATGGAGGACGTGCACCGGGCCGGCGGGATCATGGCCATCCTGGGCGAGCTCGACCGGGCGGGGCTGATCGAGACGGAGGTCGGCAACGTCGCCGCCGGGACCCTCGGCGCGGCGCTGGCACGCTGGGACGTCCGCGGCGCGCCCAGCGCCTCGGTCCAGAGTTTCTACCGCGCGGCCCCCGGGGGCGTGCCGACCCAGGTGGCGTTCAGCCAGGAATCCCGTTTCGATGAGCTCGACCTCGACCGGGAGGGCGGGGTGATCCGCGACGCCGCCCACGCCTATTCGCGCGATGGTGGCCTGGCGGTGCTCTACGGCAACCTCGCCGAGCAGGGCTGCATCGTGAAGACGGCAGGCGTCGACGCCTCGATCCTGACCTTCACGGGGACCGCCCGGGTGTTCGAGAGCCAGGACGCCGCGGTGGACGGGATCCTCAACGGCAAGGTCACGGCCGGCGAGGTGGTGCTGATCCGCTACGAGGGCCCGCGCGGCGGCCCCGGCATGCAGGAGATGCTCTATCCGACGAGCTACCTGAAATCGAAGGGCCTCGGCAAAGCCTGCGCGCTGGTCACCGACGGCCGCTTCTCGGGCGGGTCCTCCGGCCTGTCGATCGGCCACGTCTCCCCGGAGGCGGCCGAGGGCGGGCTGATCGGCCTCGTGCGCGACGGCGACACCATCGCCATCGACATCCCGGCCCGCTCCATCGACCTCGCCGTCGAACCCGCCGAGCTGGAGCGGCGCCGGGCCGAGCAGGACGCCGC
>NZ_VRVD01000036.1:0-19165 GCF_008040015.1 Methylobacterium sp. WL18
CTCCACCGCCGCCCAGGTGTCGGCTGCCGCCTCCGCCCGGGCGAGCGCCGCCTGGATCTCGGGGAACGACGCGGCCCGGACTGTGCCGACCACGTCCCGATGATCGGCGGGGTTGTGCACGGCCATATCGGCGGAGTCCGGATCGGCCCCGGACGGCACGGTGGACCAGGGCGTCCGCCCGCTCTCCGCCAGCGCCGCAGCGAGCTGGGTCAGGGCGGCCTCGTCGGCCAGGTCGAGGCCAACGGCATTGGCACGGCTGGGTCCGTAGAGTTCGCGTGGCAGCGCGATCCGCTCGTGCGGTGAACCCGGGACCGGCATCGCCTCGACGATGGCGACGGGATCGGCGATCAGCGCGTCAACCGGCACGGACGCGTCGCCGACCCGGTTCACGAAGGAGCTGTTGGCGCCGTTCTCGAGAAGCCGGCGCACCAGATAGGCGAGCAGGGTCTCGTGGGTGCCCACCGGCGCGTAGATGCGGCAAGGTCGGTCGAGTTCGGCCCCGCCGACCACCGTTTCGTAGAGCGGCTCACCCATGCCGTGCAGGCACTGGAATTCGTACCGGCCGAGGCGGAAATCGGGTCCCGCCATCTCGACGATGCTGGCCAGAGTCTGTGCGTTGTGGGTGGCGAATTGCGGAAAGATCGCGTCGGGCGCGGCGAGGAGCTTCTGCGCGCAAGCGAGATAGGACACGTCGGTGTGCAGCTTGCGGGTGAAGACCGGGAAGCCCGCGAGCCCGTCCACCTGCGCACGCTTGATCTCACTGTCCCAGTACGCGCCCTTCACCAGGCGGACCATCAGCCGGCGCCGGCTGCGCCGGGCGAGGTCGATCAGCACATCGATCGCGAACGGGCAGCGCTTGCCGTAGGCCTGTACGACGAAGCCCAGCCCATCCCATCCGGCCAGACCCGGGTCGGAGGCCAGGGTCTCAAGGATGTCGAGGGACAGGTCGAGGCGGTCGGCCTCCTCGGCGTCGATGTTGAGACCGATCTCGTAGCGCTTGGCGAGGCGGGCGAGGTCCCGGACGCGGGGCGCGAGTTCCGCCATCACGCGCCCGCGCTGGGATCTCGTGTATCGGGGATGAAGCGCCGACAGCTTGATCGAGATGCCCGGCCCGCGCAGCACGCCGCGCCCGGCAGACGCTTCCCCAATCGCGCGGATCGCCTCCTGATAGGAGCGCAGATAACGGTCCGCGTCCTCGGCGGTGAGGGCAGCCTCGCCGAGCATGTCGTAGGAGTAGGTGAACCCCTTCGCCTCCATACGAGCGGCGTTACGCAGGGCCTCCGCGATGTCGCGCCCGGTGACGAACTGCTCGCCCATCAGCCGCATGGCGAGATCGACCGCCTTGCGGATCAACGGTTCGCCACCGCGCGCGATCAGGCGGGTCAGCGTCGCCGAAAGCCCGGATTCACTGCGTGTCGCCGCGAGCCGGCCGGTCACCAGCAGGCCCCAGGTCGCGGCATTCACGAAAGGCGACGGGCTGTGGCCGAGATGCGCGGCCCAGTCGCCGCCGGCGATCTTGTCCCGGATCAGCGCGTCGCGGGTGCCGGCGTCGGGAATGCGCAGCAGCGCTTCGGCCAGGCACATCAGCGCCACGCCCTCCTGACTGGAGAGGGCGTATTCGTGGATCAGCCCCTCGACGCCGCCGTGGCGGGTGTTGCGGCGCAGGCCCTCTACGAGCCGCCGGGCCGTGTCGGCGACGCGACCGGCCGCGTCTGGCGGCAAGCGGGCGAGATCGAGAAGCGGCGCCACGCAATCCGGCTCGGGGCGCCGACACGCCGCGACCATCGCGGCCCGGAGTGGCGACAGGGCGACCACGTCGTCCGCGAAGGCCGTGAACGGGTCGTCCGCCGGGGCGGCGGGACGGTCCAGAGCGCCTGATCCTGGCATGGTCGCTTCCTCGGGCCGCAAAGACTCAACACGTGCGGGCATCAAGCTACGTCGCCAGGGCATCGTCCCGAAAGGTGGCCGCCGACGTTCGCCAGAACGAGGCCTCTGCCGACGGCGATCGCGAGCCGCTCAGCGCACGGGTCTCGCGCACCTGCCACGACGGCCATGGGACGGAGCGCCATGTGACGGACCGCCATGCGCAGTCCCTTGCCGGTCGGGCCATGATAGAGGGGCAGCCATGACAGCGATCCTGATCTACGGCGCCACCGGCTATACTGGGACGCTCCTGGCCGAACATGCCCGCACGCAGGGCCTTCGCCCGATCCTGGCCGGCCGAGACCCGGACAAGCTGCGTCCGTTGGCCGACCGGCTCGGGCTCGACTGGAGGGCGGCCCCACTCGATGACCCGGGACGGCTGCGGGAGGCACTCGCCGGCGTCGCCGCGGTGATCCACGCCGCCGGACCCTTCTCCAGGACGGCCCGCCCCATGGCCGAGGCGTGCCTGGCCGCGGGGACGCACTACGTCGACATCACCGGCGAGATCGACGTGCTGGAGGCACTCGCCACCCGGGATGCCGACGCGAAAGCGGCCGGCATCGTGCTGTTGCCCGCCGCGGGTTTCGACGTGGTGCCGAGCGATTGCCTGGCCGCCCACGTGGCCGGCCGGCTGCCCGGCGCCACGAACCTGCGAATCTCCATCGGCGGTTTCGGTGGCTTCAGCCGGGGGACGGCCCGCACCATGGTCGAGGGCATCGCCTGGGGAACGCGGGTGCGGTGCGCTGGCCGCATCGTCGAGCTGCCGAGCCCGCCCCGCGGCAACGCCGATTTCGGCCGCGGACCCCGTCGCACCGTGGGGCTTGGCTGGGGCGACGTGTCGAGCGCGTGGTACTCGACGCGAGTCCCCAACATCGAAGTGTATTTCGAGGCGTTCCCCGCCATGACTGCGGCAGCGGGCCTGCCTGCTGGCTTCCGGCGGATCATCGCCGGCAGCACGATGCAGCGGCTGATCAATCGCGGCATCGACCGCCTGCCGGAGGGCCCGTCGGCGGCCGCGCGGGCGACGGCGCGCAGCACGTTCCTGGCCGAGGCCTGGGATGAGAGCGGCAGGCGCGCGGCAAGCCGCATGGTGACCCCCGAGGGTTATACGCTGACCGTCCTGACAGCGCTGGACGTCGCCCGGCGCGTGGCTTCGGGCGCGGTCCCGGCGGGGTTCCATACCCCGGTCACCGCCTTCGGGCCGGATTTCATCCTGGGTTTTCCGAACGTGGTGCGGATGGATCTCTGATCCGGTATCCGCGTGTGTCGTTCGCGCCGACGACGCCGCCCCGGCATCGCAAGCGCACTTCCGCGGCGCGATCACCCGAAGGCTCTTTCTCCGAGGTTGCTTCGCTACGCGCGCAAAGGCGATCGAGGGAGCGAACGCCGTTAAATCAGACGGTTGCGCCGAGTTGCCAGGGCGCGAATTCCGACGATCCGAAGTCGAACTGTTCGCTCTTCGTCCGCTCGCCGCTGGCGACCCGAAGGATCAGCTCGAAGATCCGTCGGCCTGCCTGCTCGACGCTTTCCTCGCCGTCGAGGATCGTACCGCAATTGACGTCCATGTCCTCCTCGAGGCGCCGGTACATGGCCGAGTTCGTGGCGATCTTGATCGACGGGGATGGCTTGCAGCCGAACACGCTGCCGCGCCCGGTGGTGAAGCAGACGAGGTTCGCCCCGCCAGCCACCTGCCCGGTCGCGGAGACCGGATCGTAGCCGGGGGTGTCCATGAACACGAAACCCTTGGCGGTCACCGGGTCGGCGTAGCGGACCACGTCGACCAGGTTGGTGCTGCCGGCCTTGGCCATGGCGCCCAGTGACTTCTCCAGGATCGTCGTGAGGCCGCCGGCCTTGTTGCCCGGGGACGGGTTGGCGTCGATCTCCGAGCCTTCCCGGCGGGTGTAGTCTTCCCACCAGCGCATCAGGTCGACGAGCTTCTGGCCAACCTCGGGGGCCACAGCCCTTCGGGTGAACAGATGCTCGGCTCCATAGGTCTCGGTGGTCTCCGACAGGATCACGGTGCCGCCGTTCTCGACCACGCGGTCGCTGGCGATCCCGAGCGCCGGGTTCGCGGAGACGCCGGAATAGCCGTCCGAGCCGCCGCATTGCAGGGCGACGATCAGCTCGCTCGCCGGCACTGTTTCCCGCTGCACCACGTTCGCCTCGGCCAGGATGCCCGTGACGAAGGCGATGCCGGCCTCGACGGTCTTACGCGTGCCGCCGAGCGTCTGGATGTTCATGCTGCGGATCCGGTCGCCCAGGCCCTGCTCCTCCAGGAAGGCGCCGATCTGGTTCACCTCGCAGCCGAGCCCGATCATCACGATGTGCGAGAAGTTGACGTGGCGGGCATAGCCCGCGAGCGTCCGGCGCAGGAGCCGCAGCGGCTCACCCATGGCCATGCCGCAACCGGTCTTATGGGTCAGCGCGACGACGCCGTCGACATTCGGGTAGGCGGCCAGCGGATCGAGGCCGAGGATCGGGTGGCGCCGGAACGCGTCCGCGATCAGGTCGGCGACGTGCGCGCTGCAATTCACCGAGGTCAGGATGCCGACATAGTTTCGCGTCGCCACCCGCCCGTCCGGGCGGCGGATGCCCTGGAAGGTCGCGGGCGGCGCGACCAGCCGGGTCGGGCGCGCATCGACCCCGAACGCGTAGTCGCGAGCGAACTCGCCCATGCCGAGATTGTGCACGTGGACGTGCTGGCCAGCCGCGATGTCGTCCTTGGCGAAGCCGATGATCTGTCCGTACTTGGTCACAGCCTCGCCCGAGCGATGGGGACGGACCGCGACCTTGTGGCCGGGCACGATCCGCTCGACGGCCATGACGCCCGGGGCGACCGGCGTGCCCGGCTCGATCGCAGTCCTGGCGACCGCGACGCCGTCGTCCGGCCGCAGGGTGATGACGGGATAGGCGGACAGCCTGTCGGCCGTGACCAGCATCGGACTTCCTCCCTGAGCCGCGCCTCGCCGGGCGCGTGCACGAGGAACCTAACGTCCCTGCACGCAGGGCGCGAGAACCGTGGGTGACGCGGGAGCCCGGATGTCGTCGGGTGGCGTCAGGAGATCTCGCGCACCAGCTTTGCGATGAGCGCCCGGCCGAATGCCTCGAAGCTCTGCGCCGTCATGACGAACGCTCCTTCCCCGCCGATCACGGTCTCCCGGTAGTAGGCGGCCAGCCCGTCGGGGGGATTGGTGTGCTCTCTCAAATACCCCGGCATCCCGGTGGGATCGGTGAGGATGACGATGCCGTTGACCGTGGTGCCCAGCGCCACGGCGGCATCCCGGGCTTCGGCGATCGCGCGGCCGGAATTGCTCGTGCCGTCTCCGGAGATATCGATCACCGTCCGCTCGGCGCGGTAGGGCGAGCGGTCGAGCAGCATGGACGCGAAGCCGATCGCCGACCCGATGGCGGTCCGGCCGTAGAACGGGCGCGATGCTCCGGCCAGCCGCGTCGCGAAGGTGGCGGCATCGTCGGCCGAGGCGATGATCATCCAATCGACCGCGATCTGCTGCTCACCGGGGCCCGCCCAATCGAACAGGGCTACCGCGATGCGCCCGCGCTTTCCCTCGGCGATCGCCTGCAGGACACGCCGGTCGCCGAAGGCTTCGGCGTAGCCCCGTCGCTCCAGCTCGAAGCGGGACGTGCTGATGCTGAGCGAGACATCGACCGCGAGCACCAGGAGAACATCGACGCCAGTCTCCGCGGCCGCGGCCCGTCTGCCCGCAAGGGACAGGGTGGCGAGCATCCCGGAGAGCAGATGGCGTCGCCGCATGGCCGAAAACTCGGTGGCGGATGTCCGCACGATCCGGCAGACGCCCTCGCCCATGCAACGAGCCGGCCGCCGGGGTGGTTCGATACCGCGAGCGCCGGGTATGCGACAATCGCGCCCGGCTTCCAAGCGACGGGAGCGCCTCGCCGTTCGGTGATCGAAACGGTGGGATCGTCGGCAATGCGGGCGGCGACCGAACGGCGGGAAGGTTCCGTTCGATCAGGCGCGGGTGACGCCGCCTTCGGTCGCATCGGGCACCGAACTGTCCGCTCTATCTCAAGCCGGAAAGGCGCATCAGGCGCCAGATCCGGGAAAGCTCGAAACCGACAATGCGCATCTTCAATTGGATCGGCCGCGTCGCGAAGACCGTCGTGGTCGGCGGCGTAACCGGCACCGTGGCTTTGACCAGCCGGCTCCTCGACGGGACCATCGGGCTGGTCGGCCGATCCTCCGAGCGCCTGGATGAGAAGCTCGGCGCCCTGGCGCAGGCCTCGGAAGAGCGCCGCCGCCAGCAGGGCCGCCGCCCGATCGATCCAATCACTCTGCAGAAGTAGGACGGGCGCGCTACAGGCCCGGGCCCTTGGCGGCGCCGAGGATACGGCCCGGGCGACCTTCGGCGGCGCTCTGGACGAGAACGACCCAGCTGTCGGCCTCGGCGATCTCCGCCATGGTGCAGGGGACGTCGAACCGGATCGGCTGGCCGGCCCAGGTGCCGAGACGCTGCATGCCGCGCACGACGTTGACATAGGTGGCCGTCCGGCCGCCGTTCTCCCCGCCCTGGATCGCGATGGCCCGGCTGCGCAGCACAGGCACGAGCCAGACGTCGCCGCGGGTGTCGGTCCTGGTGTCCGGCGCGGCGCCGACCTCGACGGTGATCCGGTCTCCGTGCATCTCGCCGCGGACCTGTATCGGCAGTCCGCCGTGCTGCGTCGCCTCGCGCATCAAGCGTTCGAGGGCCACTCGATCGGATCCGACCGCGAAGCCGCTGCCGTCGACCACGATCTGCGGCGTGAATACCTGACGGGCGCCGCGGGCCCGGGCGTAGGCGCGCTGACGTTCGGTCAGAGGCCGCATCGCCAGGGTGTCTTTCCAGCCGAGATAATCCCAGTAGGTCACCGGCAGGGTGAGCGCGACCACGCCGGGCTGGCGCGCCAGGTCACGGATGACGGGGTCGGCGCTCCGGCAGGCGCCACAGCCCTGGCTGGTGAACAGCTCTACGACGGCGCGGACCGGCTCCGCCCGCGCCTGCGCCGAAGCCGAGACCGCGCACAGGAGCGCCGCAGCGCACAGCGCGCGGCTTTCGCGGGTCCTGGTCCGGGCGCGGTGCCGATGCGTCATCGATCCATCAGAGCGGTTGGGACGCCGTGTGGGAAATCACGTTGGCTTGAGAGGCCTCTACCATCGGTTGAGCTGAATGTGGGAGATTTCTCGCCTTAGGCAACATGTCCGGCCGCCACCGACGGTGCATCCAGAGCCACTGGCCGGGATGCTCGCGCACCCAGCCATCCACGACCGCGGTCATCGCCTGCATGGCGCCGGCCACATCGATCACCCCGTCGGCGTTGCGCGGCAGGTCGAGCGGCGGCGTCAGCTCGAGCCGGAAGCGGCCCTTCGGCAGGCGGATCACCCGGACGCCGTGAACCGGGCAGTCGTAGTGCCGGACGAGCTTGGCGAGCAGCGGGTTGGCCAGACAGGGCCGCCCGAGAAAGTCGACCACGACGCCGCGGGTGAAGTGCTGGTCGATCAGCTGTCCGAGATGGCCGCCGTTCTCGACGACGTCCCGCATGGCGAAGACGGCGCCAGGGGTCGAAGCCGCCAGGCCGCCCATCGAACGCCGGCGGACCTCTTGCACGAGGCGCGCCGCGGCCGGGTTGTTGGGCGGCCGGAAGACGGCGGTCGCGTCCAGGCCGAACCGGGCCGCGCAGATCGCCGGGAGTTCCCAGTTTCCGAGGTGGGCGGAAAAGATCAGCCCGGGCCGGCCATCGTCGCGTAGGGCCGCGAAGTGCTCGATCCCCGCGACCTCCGTGCGCATCGTGCCGGCGGCGTCGGGATCGTAGTCGAACAGTGAATCGAGGTGGGCGTATTCGGCGCCGGTCCGCCCGAGATTGTCCCAGGCTTCCAGCGCGATGCGCTTCCGCTCCGCCTCCGGCATGTCGGGAAACGCCGCACGTAGGTTCGCCAGGGCGGTGCGATGCGCCGGCAGCCACGGTCCGACCGTGCGCAGGAGCGCTGCGCCGAGCGCGGTCGAGCGATCCGGGCCGAGGGCGCGGGCCAGCCAGACCAGGGCGCGGATCAGCGGGACCATGGCGAATCCGGCAAGCCGCGGGAACGATCGTCTGAGGATGAGGGCGAGGCGCAGCACGTTGGTTTCCCGGGCACGATGCGGGCAGGCCCGGCAGTTCGCGTGTAAGGCGACGCTTAAACCATGTCCGACGGGGTGCGATAGCGCATCGCCCCGCAAGATGGCCGCCGCCTCTCGAGACGATGGCAGGCCTGGATTTGCCAAGGCGTCCGAGAGGAGATCCTGGGAGACTGGGCCGACCCTTAGAGGCTAACGAGGATCTTTCCGAACACCTTGCGGGATTTGAGCCGCTCCAGCCCCTGGGCGAAGTCGCCGAGCGGGTAGACCGTATCGACCACCGGGCGGATACCCTGCGCCATCTTGTCGAGGGCCTGCGCGATATTCGCCAGCGAGCAGCCGAACGAACCGGTGATGCGGTATTGCTGCTGGAACAGCTGCATCAGATTCATGGTGGCCGAGACGCCGGAGGTCGAGCCGCAGGTCACCAGCCGGCCGCCGCGCTTCAGGCAGAGCAGCGAGCCGTTCCAGGTGTCGGCGCCGACATGCTCGAACACCACATCGACGCCCTTGCGCTTGGTCAGCCGCCGGACCTCGCCCTCGAACCGCTCGGTGCGATAGTTGATGACGTGGTCGGCCCCAAGCTCCGCCGCCTTCCGACCCTTCTCGTCGTCGCCGACCGTGGTGTAGACGGTGCAGCCGATCGCCTTGGCCATGCGGATCGCCGCGGTTCCGATGCCGGAGCCGCCGGCATGGACCAGTACGCTCTCGCCCGGCTCCAGGCGGGCATTGTCGAACAGCATGTGCTGGACGGTGCCGAAGGCGATGCCCGCACAGGCTGCGTCGGTGTCGCTGACGCCATCCGGCACCTTCACGACCAGGCGGGCCGGCAGAGTCACCAATTCGCGCGCGAAGCCGTCGACGTGGAAGCCCATCACGCCGGAGACATCCTCGCAGAGGTTATCGCGGCCCTCCCGGCAGGCCCGGCAGTCCCCGCAGGTCATCGCCCCGTAGGGCACGACCCGATCACCGGACGCGACAGAGGTGACGCCAGCGCCAACCGCTTCCACCACGCCGGCCGCCTCGGCGCCGACGATGAGCGGCATCTTGCGCTTGGCGAACGCCATGCCGCGAAAGCCCCAGACGTCGATGAAGTTGAGGCCCACCGCGCGGATACGGATCTGCACGTCGCCGGGCCCCGGCGCGGCGGGGGCCTCGACTTCGGTCAGGCGTAGGTCGCGGTCGCCGAATAGCTGGAGGGCTCGCATATCGTCTTTCATCGTTCCGGCGCGAGATAACGCCGCCGCGCCCAGCCCACGATTCGCCCGGCCTTGACCCGGCACCACGTGGCCCGGCTCGGCGTATCGGCGGTGCAGCCGAAGACCAGGGCACGGGTGCGGATCTCGCCGACCTGCTCGGCCGCGGCATCCGGCTCGGCGCGGATCGAGAGCGATTCGCCGGGGGAAAGCCCCGAGATCCGGTACGATTCCGGTTCGGCGCCGGCACGGCCCGGGACGAGGGGAGCCGCGAGGCAAAGTCCGGCGAGGAAGGCGAGGCGGGCGCGCATCGGGAGGTCGCTAAAGCATCGCGCGTGTAAGGGGAATTCCAAGCGTCGGACTTACCACGGCGGCGGCGAAAGCCGCGAGCCGCCATTGGAGACACGCAATCGGAAACGAAATCAGGCGCGGTGGACGCCCATCATCGCGGTGAGACCGCCGTCCACCGGCAAGACCGTTCCGGTGATGTAAGCGGCCCCGTCGCCCACGAGGAACGCAGCCAGGGCGGCGACATCGTCGGGGCGGGCGAACCGGCCGGCGGGGATCTGGCGCTCCATCCCGGCGCGGTGCACGGCGTAGCGCGCCATCATGGCGGTGTCGACGAAGCCCGGCGCGATGACGTTGACCGTGACCCCGCGCTTGGCGGTCTCGATCGCGAGCGTGCGGCAATAGGCGATCAGCGCGCCCTTGCTGGCCGCGTAGGCCGCGTTGCCGGCATTGCCCCGCAGGGCGGCCACGGAACCGATGGCGATGACGCGGCCCGCCCGGGCACGGATCATCTCGCGCATCAGCGCCTTGGCGATCCGCGTCAGGGAGAAGAAGTTGACCTGCATGGCCGCCTCGGCCCGCTCCTGGTCGAACATCGCCGCCAGTGCGTCGCTGGCCTGACCGGCATTGTGGACAAGGCCGTAATAGGCCGTGGCCTCGGCGGTCTCGCAGAAGCCCTCGAGGGCGGCCTTGTCGGCAAGGTCCAGGGCATGGCCGGTGAAGGTACGGTCCGGATGCGCTTCGCGCAGCTCGGCGAGCAACGCCTCGGCTGCCTCGGTCGAGGACCGATAAGTAAAATCGACGGCGTGCCCGGCGCATGCCAGCGCCCGCACGATCGCCAGGCCGACCCCCGACGCGCCGCCGGTGACGAGCACGCGCCGCCCTTCGGCACCGCCGCTCACGCCGGTTCAGCCCCGAGGACCAGACAGGTGTTCTGGCCGCCAAATCCGAATGAGTTCGACAGCACCGTCCGCACCGTCAGGTCCCGGGCGGTCTCCACCACATCGAGGCCGATCGCCGGATCCGCCACCCGGTGGTTGATGGTCGGCGGGATGCGGCCGTGCTGGATCGTCAGCAGCGAGACCGCCGCCTCGATGGCACCGGCTGCGGTCAGCGTGTGGCCGATCATCGACTTGTTGGAGGTCACCGGCAGGGACGGGGCGCGGGAGCCGAATACCGCCGCGAGCCCGAAAGCCTCCATCTTGTCGTTCTCGGGTGTCGAGGTGCCGTGCGCGTTGACCGTGTCGACCGCGTCCGGAGCCAGCCCGGCATCGTCGAGACTGGCCCGGATCGCCGCGATGACCGGCGCGCCATCTGGACTGGAGCGGGTGCGATGAAAGCCGTCGCCCTTCTCGCCGCAACCGAGCACGTAGCCGAGGATCCTGGCGCCCCGGGCGATGGCGGCCTCGGCATCCTCGAGGACCAGGGCGGCCGCGCCCTCCCCCATCACGAAGCCATCGCGATCCTTCGAGAACGGCTTCGAGGCCTCCTCGGGCACGTCGTTGCGCGTGGAGAGCGCCGAGAGCAGCGAGAACCGGATCAGCGATTCCGGGTTCACGGAGCCGTCGGTGCCGATGCAGAGCGCCGCGGCGGTCTCGCCCCGGCGTATCGCCTCGACGCCGAGTTGGATCGCGGTGGCCCCGGACGAGCAGGCGGTGGAGAGCGAGATCGGCGAGCCCTTGGTGCCGAACCGGTCGGCGATGCGGTCGGCCACGGTGCCGAAGATGAACAGGTCGTGCCAATCGTCGAAGCGCCGGGTCGCAGCGGCCCGAAGCAACCCGGCGTAATCGACCGCGCCTTCGCCGCCGGCGGCCTCAGCGAGCGCCTGGCGCTGCGGCCATTCCATCTCGACGGGCGGGACCGCGATGAACAGAGCCCCCGGGAAATCACCCTTCGTGCCGATGCCGGCCTGCGCGACCGCCTCCTGGGCGGCCTCGGCGGCAAAGCGTTCGGACAGGAGCGGGGCGATCAGCGGATCGGTATCGAGGAAATCGACGGTGCCGGCGATGCGGGTGCGCAGACCCTGGGTGGAGAACCGGGCGATGGCATGGATGCCAGACCGGCCGGCACAGAGGGCCGTCCAGGTGTCGGCTTGACCCTGACCGAGGGAGGAGACGACGCCGATGCCCGTCACCGCGATCAGCGGCCGGCCCCTCGCGTCGCGATGGGATCGCGCGCTCATGGCGCGTCTGTACGGGATTTTCTGGCGGCGTACACCCGGTCCGTGCGGGCCGTTCAGGCTCCGCGCCGTGACGCCCAAAATGCCTTGAGCGCTCGGAACAGCACCCGCGCCCCGGCCTCGATGTCGGGTAGGCTCGCGAATTCCGCGGGGTTGTGGCTGATTCCGCCGCGGCAACGCACGAACACCATGGCGATCGGCGCGATCGCCGCCACCGCCATGCCGTCATGTCCGGCGCCGCTCGGCATGGCGACGACGGGCAGGCTCTCGGCCGCGATGGCGTCCCGGATCAGCGCGGTCAGACCGGGATCGCATGGCACCGCCCCTGCCTCATGCAGGAGGCTGACGCCGAGATCGAGGTTGCGGCGCGCCGCAATGCTGTTGAAAGCCGCCTGGATGTCGGCGAGCGCGGCGAGGCGCTGGGCGTCGTCGGGCGCGCGAAGGTCGAGCGTGAACCGCACCCGCCCGGATATCGTGTTCCCCACGCCCGGTTCGGCCGACATCCGGCCGACGGTGCCGACCAGATGCTGCTCGGCGCGGCATCGTGCTTCCACGGCGAGCACGCATTCCGCGGCGCCCGCCAAGGCATCGCGCCGCTCGCCCATGGCGACCGTGCCGGCATGGCCGGCCTCGCCGATCAAGGTGAACTCCAGGCGGCTGGCGCCGGAGATCGCGGTCACGACGCCCACCGGCAGGCCGGCCTTCTCGAGCATCGGACCCTGCTCGATATGCAATTCGAGGTAGCCGAGAATCGCGTCCGGACGACGCGCCGCCGTGGCGATCGCCGCCGGGTCGAGCCCGGACGTCCGCAACGCCGCAGCGAGGGTGATCCCATCCGCATCCGCGGCATTGAGCACGGCCGGGTCGAGATGGCCCGCGAAGGCGCGGCTGCCGATCAGGGTTGCGGCGAAGCGGACGCCCTCCTCGTCGGCGAAGGCCACCACCTCCAGGGCGTGCGGCAGGCGGGTGCCGTCGCGGGCCAGCGCTTCGACGCAGGCGATCCCGGTGATCACACCGAGCGGCCCGTCGTAGCGACCGGCATTGCGGACCGTATCCAGATGCGACCCGATGACGACAGCCGGCCCGCCCGGCTCTGGGCCTTCGAGGCGGCCGATCAGGTTGCCGACGGCATCGTACCGCACGGTCAGGCCGGCCTCGCGCATCCATCTCGCCACCAGCGCCTCGGCCTGCGCCTGCTCGGGCGTCAGGTAGAGGCGGGTGATGGCGCCGGGCTCGGCGGTGATCGCTGCCAGCGCGTCGAGGCGGTCCTGGATGCGCGGGGCGAAGATCATCGCGCGGTCTGGTTCGTCCGGGGCGCGTTGGCGAGGCGCAGCACCGTCTGCAACAGGACGTCGGCGCCGGCAGCGCAATCGCCCGGCGTGGCGGATTCCGATTCGTTGTGGCTCACGCCGTCCTTGCACGGCACGAAGATCATCGCGGTGGGCACCTTGGCGGCGAGGTTGCAGGCGTCGTGCCCGGCCCCCGAGATGATGCGACGCCGGGGATGCCCAAGGCTCTCGGCGGCGGCATCGACCGCGGCCACGATCGCCGGATCGAACGGCACCGGTTCCTTGCGCCAGATCCGGGTCAGGGCGATCTCCAGCCGGCGTCGCTCGGCGATCTCGGTGGCGGCCTCGCGCAGGCTCGCCTCCATGGCGTCGAGGGTCGGGGATCGGGGATCGCGCACGTCGACCGTGAAGGCGACCCGCCCCGGCACGACGTTGCGCGAAGGGGCCAGGATCACGGCCTCACCGATCGTGGCCACCGCGGTGGGCGCATGGGCCAGGGCGATCCGCTCCGCCGCCAGCGCGAACTCGGACAGCGCCAGCAGCGCGTCCCGGCGACGTGGCATCGGCGTGGTTCCGGCGTGGCTCTCGAAGCCGGTGATCCGCCCGTCGAACCACATGATGCCCTGGCCACCCTCGACCACCCCGATGGTCTTGCCCTCGGCCTCCAGGATCGGCCCCTGCTCGATATGCAATTCCACGAAGGCGCCGATCTCGCGGGCGCCGACGGCTTCTCCGCCTCGATAGCCGATCGATTCGAGGGCTTCGGCGACGGTGACGCCGGCCGCGTCGCGCTTGGCCAGGATCTCGTCCGTCGTGAAATCGCCCGCATAGGCGGCCGAGGCCATCATGGCGGGGGCGAAGCGTGAGCCCTCCTCGTTGGTCCAGTTGACCACCATCAAGGGTGCATCGGTCTCGATCCCGGCATCGTTCAGGCTGCGCATCACCTCCAGCCCGGCCAGGACGCCGAGCACGCCGTCGAACTTGCCGCCGGTCGGCTGGGTGTCGAGATGGGAGCCGAACGCGATCGGCGCGCGGCTCATGTCCCGCCCCGGCCGCACGGCGTACTGGGTCCCGAGCGCATCGACCGAGACCGTGAGGCCAGCCGTCTCGCAGGCTTCCCGGAACCAGTCGCGCACGCAGCCATCCTCGGGCGACAGGGTCAGGCGATTGATGCCGCCGGCCGGCGTGCTGCCGAACGTCGCCGTCTCCAGGATCGTGGCCCACAGGCGCGATCCGTTCGCGCGCAGGTTGTCGGTCTTGCTCGGGGTGGTTTCGGCCATGATGGGTCCTCTCACGGCGCTGCGCCGTGCGAATCGATTCTCGGTCACCGTTATCGGGCGATGGGCCGGCCCGGAGCAACGGTGATGCCAGCCGGCGGGATCAGACCGGAGGCCGCCGCACCGGATTGGCGCGCAACAGTGCCGCGCCGTCGACCTGCAACGCGCTGGCGATCTCGCCCAGGGCATTCGCCTCGATGCCGCTGATCCCGTCCTGGTCTGCGACGTCGGCGGCGATCAGGAAGACATTCTCCCGCTGGCTCGTCGGCCGCTCCGCGACGGCGGCGACGTGGCGCAGGTTCTCGGCTCGGCCGAGACGTGTGCGGGCCCGCGCAATGCCTTCGTACAACTCCGTCTCTAGCATCAGCGCGTCGTAGCCCTTCACCAGGACCGGATCGGCGCGCAGGCCGTGCAGGGCCGTATCGAACTCTTCGCTCGCCACCTCGCCGTCGGCGACGATGACGTTGGCGGCGGCCGAGACGGCAGCGAGCATCAGCGCCTTGTCGCCCGCATAGGCTGTCACGGTACGGCCGACATGGCCGAAAATGTCGCGCAGAAGGCTCATGCCGAGTATTCGAGGATGTCCGCCGGAGCGGGAGGGATAGCAGACCGCGGTCGGGAAGGAAGGGGCCGGGAAGCGCTTGGTCAACGCGACGCGGTTCGGATCGGCGGTGGGAATTTCGCAACCCGCGAGCGCCAGAAATTCGCCAGCAACATCCAGATGTGAATCATGCATTCAACCGCGTCCCCAGCGCGGTCCGACAGATCCCGGGCCTGCCATCCCCCCCTCGGGCGGGCCCGGTTCCTGTTCAACGCCGTCGGGACGGTGCGCGAGTGGCCCCAACCGCGGTCGCCGTTCCGGCGGCGGTTTCCTGGGCGAGAAAATCCACCACCGCCGACAGGGCGTCGCGTTCCCGGGCACCGCGCTTGCGCGCCGCGGAGAAGATAGCGAGCTGTCGGTCGGCGCTCGAACCGTCGGCCACGATGGTCCGGGCGTGCGCGCAGGCCTCGGAGCAGCCGAGCGCGTCGGCATCCTCCGCCGTGTCGTCGAGCAACATTTCTATCGTCTCGGTCATCGGCACTGCCTGCGCCCGCGCCTCGTCGATCAGCTCGGCCTTCACCCCGTCGCGTTCGGCCCGCCACAGGTTCTCACGGATGAACCCCCGGGAGGCGGCCGTCATCCCGGCATTGCGTGTTCGGTCCCGGACCACCCGGCGCACCAGGCATCGGTACAGGCTGGCGATGCAGAGGCCGTCGTCGAGACGGGGGCAGCTGTCGGCCACGCGCAATTCGAGCGTCGGGTATTTCAGCGACGGGCGCAGCTGCCACCACAGGAAGGTCGCATCCGCGATGGCTCCGCTGCGGGTCATCACGTCGACGTAGCGGGCGTAGTCGGCCGGGTCGGCGAAGAGTTCCGGCAGGCCGGTGCGGGGCAACTCGGCGTAGGCGCGGGTGCGATAGCCGGCCATGCCGGTTCGTTCGCCCTGCCAGAACGGCGAGGAGGTCGAGAGCGCGAGCAGAACCGGCAGGAACGGCAGCAGCCGCCCCATGAGGTCGATGCGGGTGTCCGGATCCGGCACCTCGACATGGACGTGCAGTCCGCAGACGAGGTTGCGTTGCCCGACCATCCGGAGGTCGGCCATGATGCCGTGGTAGCGGGCCTTGTCGGTGGCAGACTGGTCCCGCCAGCGGGCCGTCGGATGCGTCCCGGCCGCGAAAGTCAGGATGTCGCGCTCAGAACCGATTTCGGAGAGGCTTCGGCGTAGCTCTACCAGATGGCCCCGTGCCGCTTCAATGTCATCGGTCGGGGGTGAGGCGATCTCGATCTGACATTGCAGTTGCTCACGCTCGACCGTGTCCAGTCGCGCCTTGACGGCGGCGTGGAACGCCTTCAGCCGGGCTCGCGGCGAGCCGCGAGTGCGGGCGTCGGCGAGGAAGAACTCTTCCTCCATCCCGAATCGATAGGCATGGGCCATCCGCGCTCCTCGCCCGGTCCGTCGGCGCAGGCCGACATACCGATCAACGGGGCGTCGCGAGATCCGTGCCGGATCCAGTCGCAATCGGGCACGGATCCGGAGTCTCGGCCCGGAAGATCCGGTCCGAAAACGTCTGTCAGCGCCAGAACGGCTTGACGTCCAGCAGCTCGGCACGCGCCTCCGCGGCCTCGATGAGGAGATCCCGGGTGCTCGCGTCGTCCGGACCGGGCATCGGGGGCCCGCCCAGGCTCTCCATCATCGTTCGCGCCGTCTCCAGGTCGTTCAGCGCGCCGAGGTGATCCTGCAAATCCGAGAGTGCGGCACCGAACTTGTCCTGGCGACGTCGCGCCTTCTTCTTCGTATAGAGCGCCGCGAAGAACTCAGCGCCGTAGCGCAGTTTCTTCGCGGCGATCCGTGCCCGGTGGCGGGTATGCGGATCGAGCTTCTTAAGGCCCCGGCCGCGCTTCTTCAGGCGCTCGCGGGCCCGATCCAGGACGCGAGCCGCGAAGGCGCTTCCGTCCTCGGCGGCGGCATCCTGGGCCGCCCAGGAACCGGCCTCGACCCAGCCGGCGAAGTCGATGATCAGGCCGCGCCATTGCGGGCTCTCCAGGATCGCTAGCACCGCATCGTAGGCTTTGGCGCGCTCGGCCTCGGCCAGCTCGCGCACGGCGGTGAGGTCGGTGTCGTCCGGGCGCTCCTTGGTGAGGTTCGGCAGGGTTTGGCCGAGGAACACGTCGAGGTTGCGGGCATGCCCGAACGGTTCGGTGACGCGCTTGATCTCGTCGCCGAAGGTGGCCGCGCGCGGATCGGCCTCCAGCATGGGGGCGAACAGCGACAGGGCCGAGCGCAGCCGCCGCAGCGAGACGCGCATCTGGTGAAGGGCTTCCGGCGCATGACCCGCCAGGAACGCAGTCTCGTTGAGGCGCAGGTGGCGCAGACAGGCGCGGGCCACCCGACGGAAGACGTCGCCGGCGCTTGCCCCCTCGGGCAGTACCACCGGCTCGGCCTTGACGGAGGACGGGCTGGTTGCATCGACCAGGGCGAAGCCGCGGCTGCTCTTGGCGGTGGCGCTCAGCCGCAGCGGAACGGTCTCGGCCAAATTCTGTGCCAGGGCGAACAGGTCGGCGGGCTCGCCGTCGGCGATCTCAAGCTCGACCTCGCAGATGGGGGAATCGCCGGCCGGGCTTTCGACCCGACCCTCATCCAGGGTGACGAGGATGCGCGAGTCGCCCTGCCGAACCGGGATGACCCGACGCGTGACCACCGTCGAGAACAGCTTCACCAGGGGCGCGTCCGCCTTGCGCAGGACCTTGTCCGCCGCGGTTTCGGCCCAGGCTGCCGGATCGGGCGTCTCGCCCGCGATCTCAGACTCCCACTCGGAACGGTCGAACAGTCCGACACCGCCCTGTCCGGCCTTCACGGTCTGGATGTGGCGGCCGCCTTGGTTGCGGACCCGGAGGGTCAATCCGGCGGCGCGCAGATCCTGCTCCGGCGTATCGTAATAGGTGCTGACGAGGAGTTCGGGCTCGGAGCCTTCGGCCCCCTGGAGCCGGGGATGGGCCGCCAGCGCGGTCAGGTCGGGACCCGCGCAATCGAGCTTCAGCTCGATCTCACGGGGGGCGGCCACGGCGTGGCTATCGGTCTCGCTCATGCTCTCCTCTTCGAAACGTCCGGTTCTTAACTCGGCGCAGCGCTCGCCGGGTTGCATCCGGGCGTCGTAAATTCCGATCTAGGACCGATCCGGACTTTCTGGCAATCGGGACCGCCCTTAAGTCCTTGATCGTGTATGCACGATTGTGCCGATCCAGCGGCTGGAACGCATATGAGGTTGCACCCAGATATGAAGGGTGTCGGGCGGATTCGGCCGTGGCATGCGTATTGAGTCGCTTCACTTTTACGCTTTCCCAATCTGGGACGCCGTGGCAAACCCGATTGTCCACAATCCATCTGCCTCCACGGTCACGACCTCGACCGATGGGCGGCGAACGGCACAACGCTGGGTCGGCAAGACGGAATCCCTTGCCGTGAATGCGGTGCGCCCTGCGTGGACGGCAGAACCGCGGAGACAATCGGGTCGGTGACTTCCTTAAAGACACTTCTGGTCGGTGTGATCGGGCATGTGGACCACGGCAAGACGGCCCTGGTCCGGGCACTCACGGGAATCGAGACGGACAGGCTGAAGGAAGAGCGAGACCGCGGGGTCTCCATCGTACCGGGCTTCGCGCTGCTGACGAGCGCGCAGGGCGAGATCGACCTCGTCGACCTGCCCGGTCACGAACGCTTCGTCCGCGCCATGGTCTCTGGTGCCACCGGCATGCGTGCCGTCCTGCTTGCGGTGGATGCCAACGAAGGCATCAAGCCGCAGACGGTCGAGCACCTGGAGATCGCCCGGCTGATCGGTGTCCGCCGCGGCGTGCTGGCGCTGACGAAGGCGGATCTGGCCACGCCCGAGACGATCGCCGCGCGATCAGCGGAGATCGCCGCCGCCGCCTCCCGCGCCGGGATCGTGGCAGGGCCGGTAATCGCCACCTCCACGCACGCCGGCACCGGAGTCGAGGATCTGGCCCGCGCCTTGGCCGATTTGCTGGCCGAAGCGGAAACCGGCGTCGACGACGGATTCCCGTATCTGCCGGTGGACCGGGTCTTCACCCGTCCGGGCTTCGGCACGGTGGTGACCGGGACCCTGCGGCGCGGACCGCTCGCGGTGGGCGACACCCTGGAGATCGTGCCCGGCGGCCGTAGCGCGGTGGTGCGCAGCCTCCAGATCCACGGACGCCCGGTCGAGCGCGCCGAGCCCGGACGACGGACCGCCGTGGCCCTGCGCGGTATCGGCCTCGACGAGATCGCACGCGGTCAGGCCCTCACGGTGCCCGGATTGCTGGCGCCGTCGCACTGGCTCGACGTGGCGC
>NZ_VRVD01000370.1:0-4715 GCF_008040015.1 Methylobacterium sp. WL18
GCCGGGTCCGCCTCGTCGAGGAGCCGCACCAGCGTGGAGAGCCGGCCCGCCGCGACGCCCGGCAGCGTGTCCGGGTTCTGCGGCTCGTGCAGGAGCAGGAACGCCGCGGTGGCGACCATGTGGGCCACCGCGATCCCGGCCACGACCAGCAGGGCGATCTGCCCCGCGATGCTCTGCGGGCGCAGACGGGCGCGCAAGGATCGGAACGCGCTCATGACCGGGTCACTTCGGGGGTGAACAGGTATCCGCCCGAGCGGATCGTGCGGATGAATTCGGGATTGCGCGTATCCCGCTCGATCTTCTGGCGGATGCGCGAGATCAGCACGTCGATGCTGCGCTCGAACGGCCCGGCGGTGCGGCCCTGGGTCAGGTCGAGCAGCTGGTCGCGCGACAGGACGCGGCCCGGCCGCAGGCAGAGCGCGTGCAGCAGCTCGAACTCCGCGCCCGTCATGGCGATGCGGGCGCCTTCCGGCGACAGCACCTGCCGGAGCGACACGTCCAGCGTCCATCCGGAGAAGTGCAGGCGGCGGCGCTCGTCCGGGTCGGGTGCCTCGGCAGCCACCCGGCGCAGGATCGCCCGGATCCGGGCGAGCAGCTCGCGCGGATTGAACGGCTTGGCCAGGTAGTCGTCGGCCCCGAGTTCCAAGCCGAGGATGCGGTCGACCTCCTCGGACTTCGCGGTCAGCATCAGGATCGGGATCTGCGAGGCGCTGCGCAGGCGGCGGCACAGGCTCATGCCGTCCTCGCCCGGCAGCATCAGATCGAGCACGATCAGGTCGATCCGCGCCTCCGCCAGCGCCCGGTCCATCTCCGTGCCGTCGCCCGCGAGCGTGACGCGGCAATCGTTGCCGCGCAGGTAGCGGGCGACCAGGGCCGAGATTTCGCGATCGTCCTCGACCACGAGGATGTGGGGGGTAGCGGGTGCGTTCATCGCGAAGGATTCGGCGAGCGGATCGGCGAGCGTCATCAGGTTATTATGCGCCGACGCGGCGATTATTCGAAGATGGCTGCGGGAACCATTTTGTAAGCGCGTGTTTCCAGCTTTGCCGTGCCGCGTGGCCATGAATGCAGCGGCGGGTGGAAGCCGGGGGAAAGCATGAGCACGATGGCGCGCAAGCCTGATCCGATCGCCCCGAAGCCGCCCGAACTGGTCTCGCCCTGGCACGATCCGGCCCGAGCCGCGCTCCAGGCCGAGGCGCGCGCCTTCGCGCACGACGTCGTCCTCCCGCTCGCCGACGAGCTCGATCCGCAGAAGGCCGAGATGCCCCGCGGGCTCATCGAGGCCATGGCCGAGAAGGGCTGGTTCGGCATCACGATACCCGAGGCGCAGGGCGGCCTCGGTCTCGGGGTCTTCGAATATTGCCTCGTCTCGGAGGAGTTGGCCCGGGCCTGGCTGTCGGTGGGCAGCATCCTGGCCCGGGGCCAAGGCCTCGGCACCCAGACCCTCGATCCCGAGCGCCGGGCGGATCTTTTGCGCCGCTCGGCCCGGGGCCGCTGGATCGGCTCGATCTCCCTGTCGGAGCCCAATGCCGGCTCGGATCTGGCGGGCGTGCAGACCCGCGCGGTGCGGGACGGCGACACCTGGGTGATCACCGGCACCAAGCGCTGGGCGGGCTTCGCCAAGGGCGCCGACTTCATCGAGGTCCTGGCCCGCACCCGCGACCCGGAGCCCGGCGAGTCCCGCTCGGCCGGCCTGGAGCCGTTCCTGGTGGTGAAGGAGCGCGACAGCTTCCCGCCCGGGGTGACCGGCCGGGTGATCGACAAGATCGGCTATCACGGCTTCCAGACCTTCGAGCTCGCCCTCGATGGCGTGCGCGTGCCCGAGAGCGATCGGCTCACCGGCCTCTACGGCGACCAGGGGGCCGACGCGGATTCCGGCGGCTTCGCCTCGGTCCAGCGCGGCCTCAACATCGCCCGGGTCCACACGGCGGCCCGCGCCGTCGGCGTGGCGCGCGCGGCGGTGGAGGATACCCAGGCCTACCTCCAGGAGCGGGTCCAGTTCGGCCACCCGATCGGCGATTTCCAGGCTCTGCGCTTCGCGCTCGCCGACATGGCCGCGGAGGTCGCCCAGGCGCGGGCGTTCTGGCAGCAGGTCGCCCACCTGCTCGACCAGGGCGAGGCCGCCGAGAGTGAATCCGCCATGGTGAAGCTTCTGGCGACCGAGATGGCGGTGCGCGTGACGAACCAGGCGATGCAGCTGCACGGCGGCAACGGCTACACCACCGAGCGGCGGGTCGAGCGCTACTGGCGCGACGCGCGCCTGACCACGATCTTCGAGGGCACCAGCGAGATCCAGCGGCGGATCATCAGCGACCGGATGCTGCCGCGGCCCAAGGGGTGATCGGCCGCTCCGCGGCCGCGGACCCGTGCGGCGAATCGTCGAGCGGGACTCCCCGCCCGAGGCGGTCTGGCTAACTCACGATAGGTTCGTCCCATGCCGCACCGGCGGCGCGACCGCCTTTCGGAAGCCCTGTGTCCAAGCCCATCAGCGATTACGCCCTCATCGGCGACACCCATTCCTGCGCGTTGATCGCGCGGGACGGCTCGATCGACTGGCTGTGCTGGCCGCGCCATGATTCGCCGGCTCTGTTCCTGAGACTCCTGGACGACGACAAAGGCGGCGCGTGCAGCCTCGCCTTCGACGGGCTCACGGAGACCGCACGCCGGTACGTGCCCGACACCAACATCCTGGAGACCACCTTCACCACGGCGACCGGGCGCGCCCGGCTGATCGACGTGATGCCGGTGAACCCGCCGAGCCCCGAGCCCGATGAGGGGCCCGACGGCGAGGGCGAGAGCCGGCTGATCCGGCTGCTCACCTGCGAGAGCGGGCGGGTCGCCGGCCGGTTCGTGGTGCGGCCGACCTTCGACTACGCGCGCCGCCCCTGCACGCCGATCGTCGAGGGCCGGTCCGTGCTGTTCGAGGCCGGGGATTGGCGCCTGCGCGTCAACGCCTTCCCGGAGCCGCAGCTGGAGGGCGACGCGTCCGAGGTCCTGTTCGACCTCGCCAAGGGCGAGACCGCCTACCTGGTCCTGACCCATGGCGAGGACCAGGAAGACGCCTGCATCGAGGATTTCGCCGGGGCCCAGCGCCGCCTGGAATCCACCACCGAGTATTGGCGCCGCTGGAGCGCCCGCAGCAGCTACCGCGGCGCCTACCGGGACGCGGTGATGCGCTCGGCCCTGTGCCTGAAGTTGCTGACCTACTCGCCCTCGGGCGGCATCGTGGCGGCGGCCACCGCGGGGTTGCCGGAGGCGGTGCCGGGGGACCGCAACTACGATTACCGCTTCACCTGGATGCGCGACGCCGCCTTCACGGTGACGGCCTTCGTGATGCTGGGCTACGTGCGCGAAGCCTCCGAATTCCTGCGCTTCCTGCGCGAGCGCGACGGCTCCTACGGGCGCGACACCAAGCTGATGTACGGCATCAGCGACGGCATGCCGGCCGAGGAAGTGCTGGACCACCTGGCCGGCTGGGGCGGCGTCGGCCCGGTCGTGATCGGCAACCTGGCCGAGGCCCAGGACCAGCACGACATCTACGGCGAACTGCTGCGGGCGCTGTGCGTGTTCCTGGAGGCTGTCGATTACGATCCGCCCGAGAAGGTGAACGACCGCCTGCCCGAGGTGCTCGACAACCTCACCGCCCGGGCGATCCGCCATCGCCACGACGCCGATAATGGCATCTGGGAATTGCGGACCGGACCGCGCCAGCAGGTCCACACCAAGGCGATGATCTGGGTCGCGCTCACCGACGCGGCCCGGATCGGCCGCAACATCGAAGGCGTCCCCGCGGAGAAGATCGCCGAATGGGAGCGGATCGCCGCCGAGATCCGGGCGGAATACCACGACAAGGGCTGGAACCCGGAGAAGCAGGCCTATACCGGGGCCTACGACTCGCACCACCTCGACGCGGCGGTGCTGCGGGTCGCTCTGTTCGGCGCGCTGGATCCGAGCGACCCGCGCACCCGCTCGACGCTGGCGGCGATCGAACGCGAGTTGGGCGACGGCGACCTGATCTACCGCTACCGCATGGATGACGGGCTGAAGGGCGACGAGGGCACCTTCACGGCCTGCGCGTTCTGGCGGGTCGGGTGCCTGGCCCTGGATGGACGGACCCGCGAGGCCAAGGCGGCGTTCGAGCGGCTGATCGCCCGCGGGAACGATGTCGGCCTGTTCGCCGAGGAGATCGACCCGGCTACCGGCGCGCAGCGCGGGAACACGCCGCAGGGCTTCTCCCACATGGCTCTGATCAACGCGGCCCTGCGGCTGGAGGACAGCATCGAACGCTTCGGCCTCGTAGACCCCATCGCGCAACGGGCGGCCGAATAGACCGACCGCCGGCCCCGCCGGTCAGGCTGCGATCTTGATGGCCGCGTCGGATGCGGTATCCGGGGCGCTGCGACTGGCGCGGAACTGGTCCAGCAGGTCGGCGCCGAGCCCGTCGAGGACCTCCTGCATGGCGGCCTGGACCTCCGGATCCTCCTCCTTCGGCTCCGTGCGGTACCAGGCCAGGATCTGTTCGGGCAGCGCGTCGAGGATCGCGCCGACCGGGTTGAGCGGTTCGGCCATGGCCGGCGCGCCATCCGCACGCGCAGCGATCGCGGGCTCGACCGGGGCCTGATTGGGCATCTCGGCCGGGGCGGCGATCGCCTCCACGACGGCTTCGCCGGCGCTCGCCGCCGCGATGCCGAAGCTGCGGACGCCGCCTGGAGCGC
>NZ_VRVD01000371.1:0-4710 GCF_008040015.1 Methylobacterium sp. WL18
GCTCAGACCCGCAGGGCGGCGGCGCTGGCCGGCTCGTGGAGCGGGCAGCCGTTGTGCGCGGCCCGGAACCCCGACGAGGCCGGGTAGACTGCCCGCCGCGCCCGCATGATCGAGCCGAGCGGCCGATGCGCCATCAGGCCGTGCCACGGGCTGAAGGCGAGGCCGTCGTCCAGGGCCGCGACCTTGGCCTCGCTCCAGGCCGCCTGGCGCGGCACCGTGATCCGCGCCACGGTTCGGTAGGGGCTCTCGGCCTCCGGCCACGGCACCGAGGCATCCTCCACCGGCATCGTCGCGGGGTCGGTCATGAGCTGCGCCCGCACCTCCCAGACGCCGTCATGGGCGACGAAATAGGCGTCCACCGCCTCGCGCAGGCCGTTCGGCTTGCCGTTGACGTCGAGCGGCGCATGGGTGAGCGCGGTCAGCTCCGGGGAGACGGGCGCCACCGAGACTTTGGCGACGTAATCGCCCCAGCGCAGCGGCACCTGGCTGTAGAAGGTCTCGCCGAGGATGTGGGTCTCGGGGTGGCCGCCCAGCGCGATCACCGTCGGGCTCTGGGTCCCCAGCCCCTCCAGCACCGTCTCGACGCCGCGCAGCAGGGCCGAGAGCCCCTTCTTGAACACCTGCGGGGTGTCGGTGGTGGCGGCCAGGAGCTTGAGGCTCTTCAGGAAGGCAGCGCCGTCCCTGGCCGTGAAGGCCGGAGCGTTGGCCATCACGAAATCCTGCGTCGTGCCCTCCGATCCGGGCAGGCGCTCGCCGGCCACGCCCAGGACCTTGAGGGCGAGGCCCCGCGGGGTCGAGACGCTGTCGTCGAGGATGTCGCCCGGATTGGTCGAGAGCCGCAGGACCACATCGTGGGTCCCCGGCGTCGCGAAGGCGCCCTGGGCAAGGGGGGCGGGCAGGTCGGGCAGCACGTCGAGCCGGCCCAGGAGCAAGCCGTGCGCCTTGGCGTGCACGCCGCGCACCGCGTGGCCGTAATCCTTCAGCGTCGTGCCCTGGATCTTGGCGAATTGCGCAATCATGCCGGCGTGGATCGCGTCCTCGTCGGGCTGCGGCGTCTCCAGGTCGGGGGTGTAGCGGGTGAACGAGGCCATAGGTCGGGTTGCTCCGAGCGGGTATCGCGCGTTGGAGCCTCAACCGGTGTGTTTCCGCGCCGTTCCGGCCATATCCAACGACAAACGCCCCGGGCGCGGAAGCACCCGGAGCGTTTGCAGGCTCAGTCGCCGCCCGGCCCGATCGGCCGGGCGGCGTTGGTCTTAGTACGAGCCGAACTTGTAGTTCAGGCCGGCGCGGACCACGGCGAACTCGTCGTCGCGACGGCCGATGGCGCTGTAGAAGGCCGGGACGTTGTTGGCGGCGTTGATCACGAACGCACCCTGGTTGCGGGTGTTGCGGTCGAGGTTGACGTACAGGCCTTCGACCTTGAGCGTCACGGCCGACGAGCGGAAGAAGTTCAGGAACGAGTCGACCGGCAGGGCGTATTCCATGCCGCCGCCGACGGTCCAGCCGGTGCGGAAGCTGTCGTTGCCGGCAAAGCCGCCGAACGAACGGTCGGCGCTGCCCGAGCCGTAGGCGAAGCCGCCGGTGCCGTACACCAGGACCCGGTCGAAGGCGTAGCCGAGACGACCGCGGACGGTGCCGAAGAAGTCGAGGCTCGACAGGCCGCGCGGGTCGGTCACGTAGAAGCCCGGACGCAGCGCGCCGCCGGTCACGAAGGCGTTGTTCCGGCCACGGCCGAAGTCGAGGTACTGGGCGTCGGCCTCGACGCCGATGACCACGCCCGAACCTGGGGTGAACTGGTAGTTGTAGCCGACCTGGCCACCGCCGGAGAAGCCTTCCTGGTTCCGCTGGCTGAAGTTCGCCGTGGCGACGCCGGTGGCGTACGCGGCCGGGATGCCGAAGCTGGAAGCGCTGTTGCTGCTGGCGTCGAAGGCGTAGCCGGCGTTGATACCGAAGTAGGCGCCGGTCCAGGTGAACACGGGCACCGGGGTGAAGATCGGCGGCGGGGCGGCGCGACGCGGCAGGTCGGCGGCCGAGGCGGCGGCGGTCAGGGCAGTAAAGGCGGCCAACGAGGCCAGAAGCGTCTTCATAACTGGTCTTTCCCCAGCGAATGTTCCTATCCACTGAGGAATTACCCGGTTTTCCACACTCAAGCTGTATCGCCACGGCCACAGGTGCCGCGGAAGGGAATTTTGGCGCCATCGGGCCGCCGACCTGAACCATCCTGCCACCGGCCCGTTGGCGCCGGACGCCCTCGGAAACGACGGCGCGTCGCCCCACGCGGAGGCCCCATGACCAAGCTGTTCATCGCCCAGATCCGCGACGCGGACGGGGACAAGCCGCTCGTGACGGTGCGGGCGGAGGCCGAGGGCGAGGCACGCCTGTTCCTGGCGGCGGCCTACCCGGAGGCGGAGATCGCCGGCCTCACCGAGCCCAGCGACTGGACCAGCGACGCCGATACCGGCTCCCGGGCCGGCGACATCCGCGAGCATCCCGGCACCGCCTGGCAGACGCCCTCCAGCCTGGCGGATTGACTCGCATTCGAGTGATTCCCTTCACCGGCCGTCAGCCCGCCTCAGTGAGGCTGGCGCCGTGATGTCCGGCGATCCCACACCCCGGCTGCTCGCGGCCGCTTCCGCCCTCACGGGCGCCGCCGCCCTGATGGTCCGGTCGGAACCGTCATGGGCGGGCGTGCTGGTCGGCTTGTCGTGCCTGGCGCTCTGGGCCGTCGGCACCCTGGCGTCGAGAGCCGGCAAGCCGCTCGCCCTGACCAAGCCCGCCCGACCGGTGGTGCTGGAGGCGGTGATCGTCGAGAGGCCACGGCCGCCGCTGCTTCTGCCGCCCCCTCGGGCGGCAGAAGCAGCGGCGGCGAATCTTCACCCGACGGATTTGGGGAAGGTACCGACGCGTCGCCAAACCCGCGGCTAGGGATCGCGGCCCGGCTTCGTGCGGCGCCATCAACGCGAGCTTCTGCCGCAGCACCGAGGCCCGACGATCCGCGTTGCCCGCAGCCAAACACGGAGACAGGCATGGCCGACACGGCTGACGTGACCACCTACACCATCAAGCAGGCCCTTGCCGCCCAGGTCGGGGACCATATCGAGATCGCGGTCGAGGCCGAGGACGGCACCAAGCTGAAGCTGAAGGCCACCGCCGACCAGCTCGACGCCCTGGTGGGAGACCTGGAGACCATCCTGGACGCGGACGATTCGGACGGCGAATCCGCCTGACCCGCCCCTCGGGGCCGCCGGCCTTTCGGCGGCCCACCCGGGGATCCGGGCTTACCGCTTCGCCTCGAGGGCGGGCACCTCGATCAACGGGATCAGCGGCTCCAGGTCGATCATCGGGCCGCCGAGATCGAAATAGTCGTTCTCGCAGGCCAGCTCCTCGTCCTCGTCCCGCCGCCCGAACGGCAGGATGGACGACAGCATTCCGAGGCACAACGCACCGGCGATGAGGGCAACCAGAATAGCGACGCTCATGGCGGAACACTCGGACGCGGCGGACGCGTAGAATCAGGCGCCGTCGAGATTAAGACGAAGTTCCTTTGCCGTGCAATGCGAAAGGCGAGCCGGTCACGATTGGGCCGGGACCTTGTCCTGCTGGTGCTCGACTTCATCGCGCACGCCGTGACCGGCCATCAGGATCTCGGTCATGAATGCCCCGATCGCCGCGACGGTGCAGACCAGCGCCGCGCCGAAGCAGGCGAACAGGATCGAGGCGGTCGCCGCGTCGCGCATCGCTCCGACGAACAGCGTCAGCACCGCCATCCCGATCAGGCAAGCGCCGAGCGAGGCCAGGACCACGGCGACATCGAGCACGAAGGAGCGCCGCCGCAGGAAGGTCAGCCTGCGGGACAGGCGCGCGGCCTCCGTATCGGTCGCCTTGGCGATCTGTCCCGAGAGGGCATCGACCTTGTCGGAGATCCGGCCGAGGCGGGTGGAGAATACGTTCAGCAGGGTCGCGAGGGCCGACAGGAGGAAGGCCGGCGCCAGGGCGACCTGGATGATGTGGGCGATGCTGTCGGGCTCGGTGGAGCTCAAGGAGAAGCCGAACATGGGCGCGCTAGGCTCGCGGACGCGGCGCGACCGCCCGGTCTCTGGCACCGCCCCGCGCGGCGGCGGATGATCTCGGGTTCACCATGCCGGGAGCGTCACCACAGGATGGCGTCCGAGCGCAACCCACGGATCACGCCGCGGGGCCGGGGCATGCCCGGGCCACGGAGACCGTTCGCGGGATGGCGGTTATATAACGAGGGTTTACAGCCCCTACACAGGCGGCGGGGGTCGTTAATTAATCTTAACAGCCATCAATAGTCCCGGACGGGCTTGCGAGGCGCCGGCCACTCGGATCTAAGTGAGGGCGAAGCTTCCTGGTTGGTCCTGGGAATGTTCTCGAGCAAACTAGAGCCCCGTCTGCCTCGTGCGGCGGGGTTTTTTGCTGCTGGAAACGTCGAGATACAAATCTCCGGTCTCAAAGGGGCATTCTTGGGCGCGGGATGTGCTCAATCGCACGGACCCAACCACCGGCCCGGGACCCTGGAAGCGCTGTTGCACCGCTGCACTATCGCGTTTCCCCGACCTGCCGTCTCTGTTGCCGGGCACACATCCCGCTGAACGGGAGACAGAGGACCCGATGATCAAGAAGCTTCTTCTCGCGAGCGCCGCCACGGCCCTCCTGACCGGCGCCGCCTCGGCCGCCGACCTGCCGCGT
>NZ_VRVD01000372.1:0-4694 GCF_008040015.1 Methylobacterium sp. WL18
GAGATGGACCGCGCCCGCGCCGCCGCGCTCAAGGCCGCCGCCGACAAGGCGGCGGCGGACGCGGCGCGACAGATGCGTGATCGAGGAGAAGCGAACGAGAACCCTGCGGTCGCACATCCTCAGGATGCAATGCCGCCGGAAGCACGGCCATAATCAAGTATATCCGACGTTGCGCAAATTCAGCGACTGCAAAATTTACGAATTTATTGCCCTGAGGTAATTTTGTGGTGTTCCGCGCCTCATATCGAAATGGCTGCTCCAACTAAGCAATTTAAGGTCTGAGGCTGATCGATTTTGCAGTATTTATAACGATCCGAGTGATATATTAACCCACCATTTGTCCTATCTGGATTTGAGTTCAATGATGTATAGATCAGAGCATGTTCAAGTGCTCAATAAAATTCAAAAAAATGTATTTAAAAATGTAAATTCATTCGGTTTTCGTAGTAGAAGACGAAGTCTAATGAGATTGGTTGATGGCGATATTCAGCATTTAATCGATTTCCAGGCGGGACGATATAATGTCGGGCCGCCATCTCATACGGAAATATTGAATCTGCGTCCAAATTTATACGGAAAATTCACCATAGAAATCGCTGTATTTGTGCCGGAAGTATTCGAAAGAATGAGCTTTAAGCTACGTTCTCGCAATTCCGTGAACTGCACGCATTGTCAGATTCGCCGCCGGCTCAGTTTAATTGCGTCGAATGACGATATCTGGTGGGACCTATCTGATAATATTGATTTATTGACGGATAAAGCAATTTGCTTGATAAATGAGTTTGGCATACCATTTCTGGATAGATTTTGTTCGCGGTACACAATAATTGAAGAGCTAACCGAATCTATATATAAAAAAGATAAAATGTCATCGGCTCCACTGCTTGATGTTGCTATGATCTACTGGAAGCTAGGTAAGCTTGACGACGCAAAGAATGCGTTGACAGATCATTTGATTGATCATCGAAGAAATTTGGTCACCCTCAGCATGAGGTCTATGTTCGTCATTTGTCATCTGAACTTGGGTGTGGCGAATTAAATGTTGCCTAAGAATTTAATCTCGCGCAATCTGCGCTATAGGATTGCAAAAAATGCTCAATTTTTTGCAATCCTATAGCTTTTTAGGTAGCGCCCCTACACCGTCCCCACCACCATCAGCGCGAAGGCGTAGATCAGCGCCACCTCTTCCAGCCGGTCGAAGCGGCCGGCCGCGCCGCCGTGGCCGGCTTCCATGTTGATGCGCAGGAGGATCGGGCCGCCGCCGGTCATCGTGGCGCGCAGGCGGGCGACCCATTTGGCCGGCTCCCAGTAGGTCACCCGCGGGTCGGTGAGGCCGCCCAGCGCCAGGATCGCCGGATAGGCCTTGGCGGCGACGTTGTCGTAGGGCGAGTACGACAGGATCGTCTCGAACGCCGCGACGCTCTCGGCCGGGTTGCCCCATTCGGGCCATTCCGGCGGGGTGAGCGGCAATTCCGCGTCCAGCATGGTGTTGAGCACGTCCACGAACGGCACGTCGGCGACGATGCCGGCGAACAGCTCCGGGGCGAGGTTGGCGACCGCGCCCATCAGCATGCCGCCGGCCGAGCCGCCATGGGCGACGATCCGCTTCTCCGCCGTGTAGCCGGCCGCGATCAACGCCCGCCCGCAGGCGATGAAGTCCGTGAAGGTGTTGGGCTTCTTCTCGCGCTTGCCGTCGAGGTACCAGCGCCAGCCCTTCTCGGTGCCGCCGCGGATATGCGCGATCGCGTAGACGAAGCCGCGGTCGACCAGGCTCAGCAGGTTGGTGCGGAACCCGGACGGCATCAGCGTCCCGTAGGAGCCGTAGCCGTAGAGGAGGAGCGGCGCCGAGCCGTCCAGCGCCAGGTCCCGGCGGTGCAGGAGCGAGATCGGCACCTGCTCGCCGTCCGGGGCGGTGGCGAACAGCCGGCGGGTCACGTAGGCGGCCGGATCGTGCCCGGACGGCACGGCCTGGCGCTTGCGCAGGGTCCGGCCGCGGCTGTCGCAGGCGTAGTCCCAGGTCTCGGACGGCGTCGTCATGGACGAGTAGACGAAGCGGATCGTCGCCGTGTCGAACGCGTGGCCGCCCCGCAGGCCCAGCGCGTAGGCCTCCTCGGCGAAGGCCACCGTGTGCTCGTCGTCATCGGCGAGGTCGCGCACGATGATCCGCGGCCTGGCGTTTTCGATCTCGAGGCGGACCAGATGGCCGGCCAGCAGGTGCAGGTGGCGGATCATCACCCCGGGCCGGTGGGGCACGAGGTCGGTCCAGTGGGCCCGGCCCGGGTCGTCGAGCGGCGCGGTGACGATCTTGAAGTCCTCGGCGCCGTCCGCGTTGGTGCGGATGTAGAGCCGGTCGCCCCGGTGCTCGACGTCGTAGATCAGCAGCGGCTCGCGCGCCTGCACCAGGCGCAGGGCGGCCGACGGCGCGTGCCGGTCGAGCAGCCGGACCTCCGACGTCTCGTGGTCGCTCGCGGTCACGTCGAGGAACGCCCCCGATTGGGTGCGCCCGATATGGACGAAGTAGCCGGCATCCGGCTCGGTGTAGAGCGTCTCGTCGTCCGCCTGCCCGGTGCCGAGCCGGTGGCGCATGACCTTGGCGGGGCGGTGGTTGGCGTCGAGGGCCACGTACCAGAAGCTGTGCCCGTCCGCGGCCCAGACCGCCTCGCCGGAGGTCGCCTCGACCCGGTCGTCGAGGTCGAGCCCGGTGGCGAGGTCGCGCACCCGGATCGTGTAGAGTTCCGACCCCTTGGTGTCGGCGCTCCAGGCGAGACGGCCGTGGTCGTCGGAATGGACCGCGGCGGCGATCTCGAAGAACGGCAGGCCCTCGCCCTCCCGGTCGCCGTCGATCAGGATCGTCTCGTCCGGGTCGGGGCCGGATTCCGGCACGTTCGGCGAGCCGGACGGCCGCCGGCAGACCAGCGGGTGCTGCCCGCCCTCCCGGTGGCGGGTGTAGTAGGCGTAGGGCCCGTCGGGATCGGGCACGCCGCTCTCGTCCTCCTGGATGCGGCCGCGCATCTCGGAGACCAGGGTCCTGCGCAGGTCGGCGGCGCCGGCGAGGGCGGCCTCCGCGAAGGCGTTCTCGGCCTTGAGGTAGGCGGCGATGTCGTCGGGCAGGGCGGCGGGGTCCTTGAGGACCGCCTGCCAGTTCTCCGCCTTCAGCCACGCGTAGTCGTCGACGATCTCCCGGCCGTGGACGCTGAAGCGCCGCGGCCGGATCTCGGCGACCGGCGCCCCGGTCCGGTGAGCAAGAAGGCCGCGCCCGATATCCGTCATCGTCTCTCCCGCCGGGTCCCGTCACGCCCGGTTGGGGATGTGTCCCGCCGCGGGCCGGGACGCAAGCCGCCGCGACGCCGGAACCGGCCGGGACATAACTTTAAGTGAGTTTGAAGCAACGGTCGTCTACTTATGGCTAGAAAATCGAGCCTTTAAGTATCGCACAACCGAAGCACCCGATGGGCGTCCGTAGTGCCATTCTAACTTGTAATACAAAATCGACTGTTGTACCTTCGTATGAGGGATCGATTGGTGCACGCGCGGCGTGGGGCCGCTTGTTTGTGCTAGGTATCACTCTGTCCTGATGCCTGCGGCAGGCAATGCTTCGACTGGCGAGGGTGGACGCGAAGCGTACGCGTCTTCGGAAATCTGGGGGCTCGTGGTGAAAGAGAACAGGAACGCGATCGATCTCGTCGGTGCGACGGCCGCCATCGTGGCGGCCTATGTCAGCAACAACGCCGTCCCGGTGAGCGAATTGCGGCCGTTGTTCGGGAACGTCCACGCGGCCCTGAAACGGGTCGTGGAGGACCACGCCGGCCCGGCGGACGTGCGGGCGGAGCCGGCGGTCCCGGTCGAGGGCTCGGTGACGGCGGATTACATCGTCTGCCTGGAGGACGGGCGGACGTTCAAGTCGCTCAAGCGGCATCTGCGCTCGAAGTACGGGATGAGCCCCGAGCAATACCGCGCGAAGTGGAAACTGCCCGCCGACTACCCGATGGTGGCGCCGAACTACGCCAAGGCCCGCTCCGAACTGGCCAAGGCGATCGGGCTGGGCCGGCCCGACGCCCTCCGGAGCGCCGCCTGAGGGCGAGCCGGCCGGGACCCGGGGCGGGGAAACCGCGACGCCGTCGGGCGTTGGGTTGCGATGGCGCGCTTCCTGCGAGGCCGTCGAACGCCCGTCCGGCGCCGAGGTGCTGAGCATGAACGCCATTCCCGATCCGCAGGACGGCGATCCCGCGGAGGACATCGAGCGGGTGAACGCCGTCCTCTCCGAATGGGCCGCGCGTTCCGCCGCCGACAGCGCGACGCTGATCGATCGCTTCGAAGATCTGGGCTACGCGGTCCGGGGCAAGTCCGAAGAGGAGATCGCCGAGATCCTCCGCCAGCCGCCGACGGGACAGCGCCGGACCTGAATCCCGTTCTAGGTAAAAATACCTTGACACCGGGGCCGATCGCACGGTAGGTGAGGCGGCGGGACGTTGCGCATCGCGATTGGAACAAACCATGAACAAAAGGGCGAAGTCCAGCGGGGCGAAGGCGGCGGCGCGTGCGACGGTCGGGGTGTCCCTGACGTCCGAGGCGGCGCGGCTCCTGGCCCGGCTCGGGGAGGTGGGGGCCTATGCCCGGCCGGACCCGCTCACCGAGGACGGCCTGCTCGTCCGGCGCGGCGGCGACGGGGTCTCGGTGGGGAGCGGGCGCTTCTC
>NZ_VRVD01000373.1:0-4691 GCF_008040015.1 Methylobacterium sp. WL18
CGCCGGGTCCCGTCCGCCGCCTCCGCGAGGACCAGAAGCCCGAGCCAGGCCGCCAGGGTCGCCGCGACGTGGTGCGGGACCCAGACCAGGGAGCTCGGCCAGTTCAGGACCTGATCGTTCAGCCATTCCGGCATCGGGATCCAGAGCCCGGTGGCGATCCGGTCGCGGACGACCAGCAGGATGTCGAGCCCGGCCGCCGGCAGCAGCAGGAGGGTCGCGCGGCGCACGAGCCGCGGGGAGGCCTCCCGGACCATCCCGGTGGCGGCGAGCAGCCGGTCCAGCAGGCCGAGCAGCCCGATCCCCGTCCAGAACGCGAGCCCCGCGAAGGCGGTGCGCCCGTCGACGAGCGTTCCCCCGGCCCGGTCGATCAGAGCGCACAGCGCGTAGAAGAAGTAGTAGTAGCCGGCGCGCTCGGGCCGGGCGAAGAACGGATCGACCGGCGGCAGGCCGTCCTGGACGATCGCGCGGGTCAGGCTCGCATGCTTCACGAGGTCGATGACGGTGACGGGCTGGTACAGACCCGTACCGGTATCGATGTCGATCAGCGCGTAGCCCACGATCCCGAGCCAGAGCCCGGCGAGCGCCAGCCCGCGCGCCGTGCCGGGTGGGTCGATCCGGCCCCGCAGCGCGCGGATCGCCGGCACCAGCCCGGCCAGCCCCAGCGCCAGGTTGGCCAGCACGGTGGCCGGGATGCCGGCGGCCTGGACCAGCAGGCTGTCGAGAACCGGCAGCAGGCCGATCCCCAGCAGGGCCGAACACAGGAGGCGGTCACCGGGCGCGAGGCTGCGAAACCCCAGAATCCCGGTCAGGCTGCCCAGCGCGTAGCCCGGCAGCAGGATGACGGGAACGCCGAGCAGCGTCGCCATGAGGACGCCGCCCATATCCGAGAGACTACCGTTCATCGCCGGGCCGCCGTTCGTGCCGGTTCCGGCTACCACGCCGGTGTTAACCCTTCCCTCGGCGCAGCCCTCCGGCCCGGGGCTGGTTTATCCGGTGGTTTCGTGTATGGATCGCGCAGCCTCGGCCCGGGTTACCGGGCGGGGCTTGAGCCGCTTGGCGCTGTGACCGTGCTGGACGACATCCCGGCACCGGCCGAACGCCGAGCTCGAGCGCCCCGATACGGGCGCCGCATCTGACCAGCACAACCCGAAAGGTATGCGATGTCGATCACGGCGGAGCGCAAGACCGCGCTCATCAAGGAACACCGCAAGGACGCCAAGGACACCGGGTCCCCCGAGGTCCAGGTCGCGATCCTCACCGAGCGGATCTCCAACCTGACCGGCCACTTCAAGACCCACGGCAAGGACAACCACTCCCGCCGGGGCCTGCTGAAGATGGTCTCGCAGCGCCGCTCGCTGCTCGACTACGTCAAGCGCAAGGACGAGGCCCGCTACCGCGCCCTCATCGAGCGCCTCGGCATCCGCCGCTAAGACCGACCAAGCGCGGTTCCGGGCCCGGCTCGGGGCCGCGTTTCACAATCTCGGGCTGCCGGAATGGGTCCGGCCGCTCGAAAACGGGCCGCTTCGAGGCGCCAGCGTCGGGGCAGGATCGCGAGACACTTTGCCGGTCGAAGTGTCTCGCCGTCTTGCCCCCGACGGCGCCGGGCTTGGCCCGCCGAAGGCAAGGAAGAGACAAGAATGTTCGACGTTCAACGCGAAGAGCTGATGTGGGGCGACCGCAAGCTCGTCCTGGAGACCGGCAAGGTCGCCCGGCAGGCCGACGGCGCGGTGCTGGCCACCTACGGCGAGACCTCCGTGCTGGCCACCGTGGTCGCCGGCAAGGAGCCGAAGGCCGGCATCGACTTCCTCCCGCTCACCGTGAACTACCAGGAGCGCGCCTACGCCGCCGGCCGCATCCCGGGCGGCTACTTCAAGCGCGAGGGCCGTCCCTCCGAGAAGGAGACCCTGGTCTCCCGCCTGATCGACCGCCCGATCCGCCCGCTGTTCATCAACGGCTGGCGCAACGACACCCAGGTCGTCATCACGGTCCTGACCCACGACCTCGAGAACGATCCCGACATCGTGTCGATGGTCGCGGCCTCCGCCGCCCTGACCCTGTCGGGCGTGCCGTTCATGGGCCCGATCGGCGCCGCCCGCGTCGGCTACATCAACGGCGGCTACCGGCTGAACCCGCTGGTCACTGAGACCAAGGAGGAGTCGAGCCTCGACCTCGTCGTCGCCGGTACCCAGGACGCCGTGCTGATGGTCGAGTCGGAGGCCAAGGAGCTCTCCGAGGACGTGATGCTCGGCGCCGTGATGTTCGGTCACAAGCACTTCCAGCCGGTCATCGAAGCGATCATCCGCCTCGCCGAGAAGGCCGCCAAGGAGCCGCGCGACTTCCAGGCCCCCGAGAACGCCGACGTCGAGAAGGCCGTCCTCGAGGTCTGCGAGACCGAGCTGCGCGCCGCCTACACGAAGACCGTCAAGCAGGAGCGCTACGCCGCCGTCGACGCCGTGAAGGCGAAGGTGATGGCCGCCCTATGCCCCGAGGGCGCTGAGAAGTTCCCGGCCGAGAAGGTCAAGGCCGCGTTCAAGGAGGCGCAGTCCAAGGTCGTGCGCTGGAACGTGCTCGACACCGGCTCGCGCATCGACGGCCGCGACCTGAAGACGGTCCGCCCGATCGTCTCCGAGGTCGGCGTGCTGCCCCGCGCCCACGGCTCGTCGCTGTTCACCCGCGGCGAGACCCAGGCCCTGGTGGTCGCCACGCTCGGCACCGGCGAGGACGAGCAGTACATCGACTCGCTCGACGGTACCTACAAGGAGCGCTTCCTGCTCCACTACAACTTCCCTCCCTATTCGGTCGGCGAGACCGGCCGCATGGGCTCCCCGGGCCGTCGCGAGATCGGCCACGGCAAGCTGGCGTGGCGGGCGATCCGGCCGGTCCTGCCGCCGGCGCACGAGTTCCCGTACACGATCCGCGTCGTGTCCGAGATCACCGAGTCCAACGGTTCGTCCTCGATGGCCTCGGTCTGCGGCGGTTCGCTGTCGCTGATGGATGCCGGCGTGCCCCTGCGCCGTCCGGTGGCCGGCATCGCCATGGGCCTCATCCTCGAGGGTGAGCGCTTCGCGGTCCTGTCCGACATCCTGGGCGACGAGGATCACCTCGGCGACATGGACTTCAAGGTGGCCGGCACGGACGAGGGCGTGACCTCGCTCCAGATGGACATCAAGATCGCCGGCATCACCGAGGAGATCATGCGGGTCGCCCTCGACCAGGCGAAGGACGGGCGCGCCCACATCCTGCTGGAGATGGCCAAGGCTCTGACCGACGCCCGGCCGGAGCTGGGCGAGTACGCCCCGCGCATCGAGACGATGCAGATCCCGACCGACAAGATCCGCGACGTGATCGGCACCGGCGGCAAGGTGATCCGCGAGATCGTCGAGAAGACCGGGGCCAAGATCAACATCGAGGACACCGGCATCGTGAAGATCGCCTCGGCCGACGGCAAGGCGATCAAGGCGGCCTACAACTGGATCCGCTCGATCGTCGCCGAGCCCGAGAACGGCATGATCTACGACGGCACGATCGTGAAGTGCATGGAGTTCGGCGCCTTCGTGAACTTCTTCGGCGCCAAGGACGGCCTCGTCCACATCTCGGAACTCGCCGTCCAGCGGGTCGCCAAGGTGACGGACGTCGTCAAGGAAGGCGACAAGGTCAAGGTGAAGTTCCTCGGTCAGGACGACCGCGGCAAGATCCGTCTGTCCATGCGCGTCGTCGATCAGCAGACCGGCGAGGACATCACCGAGAAGGTGAAGTCCGAGCGCGAGTCCAGCCGCAGCGACCGGGACGGCGAGCCCCGGCGCGAAGATAACGGCGGCCGCCACCGCGGCGAGCGCCGCCGCGACTCCGCCGGCGAGTGATTGTTCGGGACTGTCCCGCGCGGGCTTCGGTCGGCGCGGGTTGTGATGCGAGAGGCGCGGTCCCCCGGGGCCGCGCCTTTTTCGTATGCGGCCCTTCAGAGACCGTGCCGCAGGTCTTCGAGCAGCGGCCGCAGCTTATATTTGCGCTTATGCGTCTCGATCAGGCCCTCGATCCGGCGCGTCCAGTCGTCAAAACGGTCAGCCGCGTCGTAGGCCTGTAGGGCGCAGCGGAGCCATGTGGCGGCCTCTTCGTATTGGCCGGCCTGGCCCTGATCCATGATCGCTGTGGCCCGCGCCTCCGCGAGCGCGATCACCCAGTCGGGGTGGCTCGCATGGGCCGCCTCGGCGAGGCGCAAGAGCTCGCTGGAATGGGTTCCAAAGCTGTTCTTCGCAGCGGCGACAGCCGCGTCGATCATCCCCTCGTCCAGGAAGATCGCGACGCGGTCCACAGCCCTCTCGGCCTCCGACAATCGGGCGAGCAGGACGTCGCGGTCCGAGGGCCAAGCCTTGCCGGCGACCGCCTTGGCGGCATCGAAATCCGCCTTCGCGAACGTCGCCTCGAAGGCCGTCCGGGCCGCCCGCCGGGCCAGCGCCCCCCGGGCCTCGTCCCGCAGCCAGCGGGCCAAGGGCACCACGGAGCGGTTCGGATGCCCGAGCTCAAGGTTCTCGGCCTCGTCCTGCCCGAGCCCGAGGCCCGCCTCCCCAACGGCCAGGGCCTCCTTGCCGTGGCCGGCGTCCTTGAGAACCTGCGCGAGGTCGAGGGCTTCCGCCGGGCTGGTGAAGGTGGCCTCGGCATGCGCCACGGCCTCCGCGATCCGCCCGAGCCGGGCC
>NZ_VRVD01000374.1:0-4612 GCF_008040015.1 Methylobacterium sp. WL18
GGCCTGCGCGAAGCCGTGGCCCGCGACATCCACCGCCGTCATGCCGTCGAGGTCTCGCCCGACTCCGTGATGATCGTGCCGGGCGGCAAGGTCACCATGTTCATGGCGATCCTGATGTTCGGCGAGCGCCACATCGCCGGCGGTCGCGCCCGGGTGCGTACCGCCCTCTACACCGCCGCCCTGCCGGCGTCCTACCGCTGGAACCCCGCCCTCGTCGCCCTGCGCACCCGCCTCCAGGCCCGCGGCAAGACCCACAAGCAGGCCCTCATCGCCTGCGCCCGAAAGCTGCTCATCTACGCCAACACCGTCCTCGCCCGAGGCACGCCATGGCGTCCCGCCACCGAGTGCGCATAACGGTTGCTCAGGATGAGGATGTGGATGGGAGTGGCCGGCCCATCGCGGTCATCTCACCAGTTCCGGAACTTCGCCGGCGGCTCGTAGAGGCCACCCGACCAGTGCACGAGATCCTTGATCGACTTCGCGGCGAGCAGCGCCCGGTCGGCGTCGAGGGGTTCGATGCCGAGATCCTCCGGCCGGCGGATCACCCCGCGGGCGCGCAACTCCTCGACCTTGGCCCGGTCCCGGCCGCGGCCGACATCGGTGTAGCCGGCGACCCCACGGATCGCCTGTTCCCGCTCGTCGGCGTCCCGGCACAGGAGGAGGTTCGCGATGCCCTCTTCGGTGACGATATGGGTGACGTCGTCGGCGTAGATCATCACCGGCGCCAGCTCGAGCCCGATCTTCCTGGCAAGCTCCAGGGCATCGAGCTTCTCTACGAAGGTCGGCACCAGCTTCTCCCCGAAGGTCTCGACCAGTTGCACCACCAGCTTGCGGCCGCGCATCAGCGCGGGGTCGCCGACGACCTGGCCTTCGCGCCCGGCCTTCATCCAGGCATCGGACGGGTGTCGGCGGCCATGCGGGTCGGAACCCATGTTGGGCGCGCCGCCGAAGCCCGCCACCCGCGACTGCGTGATCGTCGAGGAATGGCCCATCAGGTCGATCTGGAGCGTCGCCCCGATGAACATGTCGCAGGCGTAGAGGCCGGCCGTCTGGCAGAAGGCGCGGTTCGAGCGCAGGGAGCCGTCGGCCCCGGTGAAGAAGATGTCCGGCCGGGCGCGGATGTAGCGGTCCATGCCCACTTCCGAGCCGAAGCAGTGGACTTGGCTGACCCAGCCGGATTCGATCGCCGGGATCAGGGTCGGGTGCGGGTTGAGCGCCCAGTGGGTGCAGATCTTCCCCTTCAGGCCGAGCTTCTCACCGTAGGTCGGCAACAGCAGCTCGATCGCCGCCGTCCCGAATCCGATCCCGTGGTTGAGCCGGCGGATGCCGTACTCGGCATAGATCCCCTTGATCGCCATCATGGCGATCAGGATCTGGGTCTCGGTCATCGCGGCCGGGTCGCGGGTGAACAAAGGCTCGACGTAGAACGGCGTGTCGGCCTCGACCACGAAGTCGATCCGGTCGCCCGGGATGTCGACCCGCGGGACCTTGTCGACGATCTCGTTGACCTGGGCGATGACGACGCCGTTCTTGAAGGCGGTGGCCTCCACGACGGTGGGCGTGTCCTCGGTGTTGGGGCCGGTATAGAGGTTGCCGTCCCGGTCCGCCGAGACGCCGGCGATCAGCGCCACGTGGGGCGTGAGGTCCACGAAGTACCGGGCGAACAGCTCGAGGTAGGTGTGCACGGCGCCGAGCTGGATCTGGCCGCCGTAGAGCATCTTGGCGATGCGGGCGCCCTGCGGGCCGGAATAGGAATAATCGAGCCGCTTGGCGATGCCGGTCTCGAACACGTCGAGATGCTCCGGCAGCACGATGCCCGATTGGACCATGTGCAGGTCGTGGACCTTGTCCGGGTCGCAGGCGGCCAGCCCCCGGGCCAGGCAATCCGCCTGTTTCTGGTTGTCGCCCTCCAGGCAGACCCGGTCGCCGGGGCGCAGCACCGCCTCCAGCAGGTCGACCACCGCGCCCGGCGGCACGACCTTGCCGTCGGCGTGCGCGCGCCCCGCCTTGATGCGGGCGTCGCGCGCCTCGCGTTCGCCGCGCCACTGGGTCATCCGGCTGTCTCCCTCAGTATGCAAGAAGCAGGATAAACCCGCGGTCTTGCATTTTCAAAGCCGTTCTCATCACAGTTTCGTATACTGGATTGCCGAAGTGTCAATATCTTGCATACTGGTCGGCAAGCAACAAGCGACTGATTCGGGAAGGAGACGCCCTATGTCGAGCGCGTCGAGACGGGCGCCGCCGCGCCCCGCATACACCGCCGCGGGAGGGCAACGCCGATGATCGTCCTGGGTGTCGCCCTCCTGGCCGCGTGCACGCTGGTCGGCGTGTATCTCGGTGATCTCCTCGGCGTCGCGCTGGGGGTGAAGGCCAATGTCGGCGGCGTCGGCATCGCCATGATCCTGCTGATCGTCGCCCGGCTCTGGCTGTCACGCCGGGGCGCCCTGACCAAGGGCGTGCAGTTCGGCGTCGAGTTCTGGGCCGGCATGTACATCCCGATCGTGGTCGCCATGGCGGCCCAGCAGAACGTGGTCGCGGCGGTGAGCGGCGGCCCGATCGTGATCATCGCGGCCACCGGCTCCCTGGTCCTGTGCTTCGGCGCGGTGGCGCTGCTGAGCCGGATCGGCCGGCGCGATCCCGGCAGCCCGGAGGTCGAGCACGGCGGCTCCGTGATCGGCGGCGAGGCCGATCCGGTGCCGGCCGGGAAACAGGGGTGAGCGCCATGGAACACGCGATGGACAACGACCTCGGACATCGGATCTGGCACGGCATCGAGCACGTCTTCGTCGAGCAGAGCCTGGTGGCGGCCTTCGCGGTGGTGGGCGCCCTGATCCTGGTCTCCAACCTGGCGGCCAAACGCTTCACGAAGGGCCGCGTTCACGGCTCGGCCATCGCGATCGTGCTGGGGCTGGGGCTCGCCTATGTCGGCGGGCTCTACACCGGCGGGAAGAAGGGCGTCGCCGACATCCCGGCGCTGGCCGGAATCGGCCTGATGGGCGGCGCGATGCTGCGCGACTTCGCCATCGTGGCCACCGCGTTCGAGGTCGACGTGATCGAGGCCCGCCGGGCCGGGCTGGTCGGCGTGCTGGCGCTGGCGCTCGGCACGATCATCCCGTTCCTCGTCGGCACGCTCACCGCGGTGGCGTTCGGCTACCACGACGCGGTCTCGATCACGACCATCGGGGCGGGGGCGATCACCTACATCGTCGGCCCGGTGACCGGGGCGGCGATCGGGGCGGATTCCACCGTCATGGCGCTCTCCATCGCTACCGGGGTGACCAAGGCCGTGATGGTGATGGTCGGCACACCATTGGTTGCGAAACTGATCGGCCTCGACAACCCACGGTCGGCTATGGCCTATGGCGGCCTGATGGGGACGGTGAGCGGGGTCGCGGGCGGGCTCGCGGCGACGGACCCGAAGCTGGTGCCCTACGGGGCGCTCACCGCGACCTTCCACACCGGGATCGGCTGCCTGGTCGGCCCCTCGATCTTTTACTTGACGGTGCGGGCTCTGGTCGGTTGACCAACCGCGGGGACGCGGGACCAGGTGATGCACGGCGAGTTCCAGAAGATCGACACCGGGCTTCTCTCCGACCGGATCCGCAACGCGCTCACCGACGCGATCACGTCCGGTGAGATCCCGGCCGGCACGGCCCTCGACGAGCAGAACCTCGCGCAGCGCTACGGCGCCTCGCGCACCCCGGTGCGGGAGGCCCTGCGCCAGCTGGCGGCCTCCGGGCTGGTGGAGGTCCGCCCGCGCCGGGGCGTGGTGGTGGCCCGGCTGACGCCGGAGCGCATCGCCGACATGTTCGAGACCACCGCGGAGATCGAGGCGATGTGCGCCCGGCTCGCGACCTACCGGATGACGCCGCTGGAGCGCGGCCGGCTGATGGACCTGCAGGAGGATTCCGCCGCCGCCGTGGAGGCCGGCGACGTCGACGCCTACGACCGGCTCAACCGCGCCTTCCACGAATCGCTCTACGCGGCGACCCACAACAGCTTCATGGCCGAGCAGGCCCTGGCGATCCGCGAGCGCCTGGCCGCCTTCCGCCGGACCCAGCTCCGCCACGGCGACCGGATCCGCCGCTCACGGGACGAGCACGGCGAGATTCTTGCCGCCATCGCCGAGGGGGATGGGGAACTGGCTGCGCGGCGGATGCGGGCGCACATGCTGCGGGCTGCGGCGGCTTTGGGGCGGTATATTGCGGATACGGTTGGTTGAGGGAATGAAGATCGATCTCTCTCAGGTTGACTTCATTTATGGTTACCCCTCACCAGCCATCGTAATATTGTAAATTTTCTCTTCCACGTATTAAGTCAACCAATGGCGGATGCGCTTTTATCTTGGTATTACTGCTAAGACGCCGCGACTATCAGCGTATAATGAGATACATTGCCATTATATTTGAGCCAAATTCGATAGCTCGAAATCTCCAATCCTCCAACTTTGACATTAAATTCGAAGTCAAATATTTCTGGAACAAAATAATTCGCAATGATTTTGGTGATATTAATTTATCCAGCCAAAACTATATTTTGAGATCACTAGTTTAAAGATACGTGTATTCGAATTGTGTCGTTCCTGCGAAGTCCATCCCCGGTTGCCTACACC
>NZ_VRVD01000375.1:0-4612 GCF_008040015.1 Methylobacterium sp. WL18
AGCCACGCGGCCGCCAGGCGCTCGCCCCACCACCCGGTGGTGGTGAGGAACCGGCACGAGGACGCGTCGGCGACGCTGGCGGTGGAATGGGCCGGCGTGGAGCGGGCCAGCAGGCGCAGGTCCGGCCCGCTGGCCGGCAGGCCGCAATTGACCACGATGCGCTGCGGCCCGCTCGACATCTCGAAGGCGAGGCAGCCCGCCCCGGCATTGAGCGAGTAGGGCAGCGGCGGGCTCTTGCCGACATCGGCGACCACGATGACCCGGCCGCCCTCCAGGCGCTCGTAGCCGGAATTCGGCGCGTGCATCATCGGCCGGGCGAGCGCGCCGTCGTAGACCAAGAGCGTGGCGAGATGGTCGGCGTCGGTGGCGCCCATGCCGTTGAAGTGGCTGAGCGAGGCGTCCGGGTGGCGCAGGAGCCGCAGCAGCGGCAGCATCCGGTCCACCGCCCGCAGCAGCGCGGCCGGCGGCTCGACGCTGCGGCTGAGATAGCTCTGGCGCAGGGGCAGGAGATCGAGGAGCAGCTCCATGGCGAAGCGCGGGTCGCGGGAGCGATGGCCGCCGTCGGTCAGGATCTGCCGGTCGAGTTCCCGCGACAGGATGCGGGTCGCCCGCCGCAGGATCGGCTGGATGCCGTCGCAGCACAGGCCGGCGTAGCAGAGCGCCACGGCGGCGCTCAGGCGCCATTGCGGCGGCACGCCCCGCCGCAGGTCGCGCTCGAGCTGCTGGGCGTTGCGGGCGATGGCCTTGAGGAAGTTCTGGTAGAACGTGTGGTCGGCGCCCTCGAGCACGAGGGGCGACTGGCACAGGAACGAGATCAGCCGCCGCGCCGCCACCGGGGTGTGGCGGGCCAAAGCCGCATCGCCCCGGCCGGCGATGAAATCGGCCACGAAGGCGCGGGCATTGGCCCGGGCGAGCGCGGTGTCGGCCGCCCGGAGGTGGCGCAGCCAGCCGAAGCCGTAGAGCTCATCGGCCCATTCCGGCGAGGGCGCCGCGTAGTCGAACGGCGATCCGCCGCTCGCCGCCAGCGAGCGGCCGGCGAAGACGAACAGGCCGGAATAGATGTCGTCCGCGAAGGTCGCGTCGGAGGTGCGCAGGTCCTGCGGGGCGATCACCAGCCCGGTCACGCGCATCCGCGTCAGGATGTCGGGCGAAGCGGTGAGGCTGGCGCCGACGGCACGGAGGGTCCGCGCGGCTTCGCGCCCCACGAGCCGATAAAAGCGCCAGCGGTCAGGCCCCCAAGCCACGCAATATCCCAGCCACGCGATCTCCGAGCCACGCGATCTCGCCAGGCCCCAAGGGCCCGAGCCCCCGGGTACGAGGATCGGCTGGCACCCGTTTCGTTTCAGGGTAGAGGCGGCCTCTTAACCGGCGGTTTACGCTATGTCATTCCCGGAGCGGGAAAGAATGCGGGTTGGCGCACGCCCCGGTTGAAGCACCGGGGCGGATCGGGGTGCGCCAGCCACGGCTCGGGCGGCTCAGCCCGGGGCCAGAGCCGCGTCGAACGCCCGCAGGTTCGAGCGCATCATGTCCAGGTAGGTCGCCGCCGGCCCGTCCGAGCCCGACAGGGCGTCCGAATAGACCTTGCCGCCGATCCGGGCGCCGCCCTCCCGCGCGATCAGCTCCATCTGGCGCGGATCGCTGATGTTCTCGAGGAACACCGCCGGCACCTTCTCCTGGCGGATCTGCCGGATGATCGCCGCGACGTCCCGGGGGCTCGCCTCGCTGTCGGTGGACACGCCCTGGGGCGCGATGAAGCGCAGCCCGTAGGCGTCGGCGAAGTAGCCGAACGCGTCGTGGGTGGTGATGATCCGGCGGTTCGCCGGGGGGATCTTCTCGACCGCCGCGCGCACCGCCGTGTCGAGACGATCGAGCTGCGCCGTGTAGGCCTCGGCGGCCGCCCGGTAGGCGTCGGCATGGGCCGGATCGACCTTCGCCAGGCCGTCGCGGATGTTGGCGACGTAGATCCGCACGTTGGCGACGCTCTGCCAGGCATGCGGATCGACCGCGTGGGCGCCGTGGTCGTGCCCGTCCTCCGCATGCGCGTGATCGTTGACGGCCGCGATGGTCTTCACCCCCGCGGAGACGACGACGACCGGGGCGCGGGTGCCCGAGGCCCGGATCAGCCGATCGAGCCAGCCCTCCAGCCCGAGGCCGTTGACGAACACGATGTCGGCGCCGGCGAGCTTCTTGGCGTCGGCCGGGGACGGGCTGAAGCCGTGCGCGTCGGAATCCGGGCCGACCAGGGTGGTCACCGCCACGTAGGGTCCGCCGACCGCGCGCACGAGGTCGCCCAGGATCGAGAAGCTCGCCACCGCGCGGACCTTCTCGCCGTCCGGGGCCGCCCGGGCCGGGAGAGAGATGCCGAGCCACAGGGCGAGGCCCGCGAGCCACGCCAACCGAACCGTCCCGCGCACCTGTCGTCCTCCCGATCCACCGGGGCCAGAGACCAACCGGAGCCAGGCAGCCTGTAGTGTAACAATGTTACATACACAAGCGGGATACACGAAGGTCGCCTGATGCGGGTCGTGGGCCGCCGCCGGGTCATCGCCGCGGCAGCCGAGCGTAAGATGGAGCATGCCATGACTGGACGTTTGAGTGCCGCCCTCCTCGTCACCGGTGTTCTCGGCCTGGGCCTCGTCGGCGCCGCCGCAGCGCATGACCGCAGTGCCGACGGCGCGCGGGGCCACGGGCGTTGGAGCGCCCTGACCCCGGAGGATCGGGCCGCCTTCGCGGATGCCCGGATCGCCGGCCTGCATGCCGGGCTGAAGCTCAATGCCGACCAGGAGAAGCTGTGGCCGCCGGTGGAGGCCGCCCTGCGCGACATGGTCAAGCTGCGCCAGCAGCGGCGCGCGGCGATGCGCGATCGTCCGAAGATCGCCGACGACGCGCCGGCCGCCCTGCGGGCGATGGCAGATGCCACGACCGCCCGGGGCGAGGCCCTGCGCAAGCTCGCCGACGCCTCGCAGCCGCTCTACGCGAGCCTCGACGAGGGCCAGAAGCGGCGCGCGATGATCCTCGCCCGCCCGATGGGCGGCCATCGCCACGGCGGCTGGCATCACCACCGCGACGGCGAGCGCGGCCCTGGCGGCGACGACCGCTGACGGCACGGCGCCCGATCAAAAACCTAAAAATCTAAAAATCCAGAAGAACCAAAAAACTTGATCCGCGGCGGCAGCGGCTGCAAACCGCTGCCGCCGCGGGTCTTGCCAAAGGAGCCCGGTGAAAGGCCCGAACCGGTAAGCTCCATGGCGCGCCTGCCCGGCGACACCGTCCCCCTCCTCGCCCGGCTGTGGCGCACGTGGCTCTATCCCCACCGCGGGACGCTGGCCGTCGTGCTGGTGCTGATCGCGCTGGTGGGCGGCTCGACCGGGCTGTACCCGGCGCTGATCAAGGCCGCCTTCGACGCCTTCGACCGCAAGGACGCGGCCGCGATCGCCTACGGGCCGCTCGTCGTGATCGTGGTCACGGCCCTGCGCGGCTTCTCGCTGTTCGGCCAGACGGTGCTGACCAACCGGGTCGTCACCCGGGTCGAGGCCGACATGCAGGCGGCGCTCTACGGCCACCTGATCGAATCCGACCTGGCCCAGCTCGGCCGCGAGAGCCCGGCGGCGCTGACCCAGCGCTTCACCACAGATTTCGCCTTCATCAAGGAGGCGCTGACCCGCATCTCCACGGTGCTGCTGCGCGACATCGCGATGCTGATCGGCCTCGTGGCGGCTTTGGTCTGGATGGACCCGGTGCTGACGCTCGTCGCCGGCCTCACGGTGCCGTTCGTGGCGGGCCCGATCGGGCGGATCGGCAAGAAGCTGCGCCGGGTCTCGACCACCACCCAGGAGCAGATGGGCGCCACCGCCAGCCTGATCTCCGAGAGCCTGCAGGGCGCCCGGGTCGCCAAGACCTACGCCATGGAGGGCTACCTCAAGGGCCGGGCCGCGCAGGCGCTGGACGAGGTGCGCCGGCTCAAGATGAAGGCCGCCAACGCCCGCGGGCGCCTCGACCCGCTGCTGGAGGTGGGCGGCGGCATCGCGGTGGCCGGCGTGCTGGTGCTGGTCGGGCAGCGGGTGCTGGCCGGCGAGCGGACGGTCGGCGATTTCACCGGCTACGTGGCCGCGCTGCTGCTCGCCGCGCAGCCGGCCCGGGCTTTGGGCAACCTCAACGCCATCCTGCAGGAGGCGGCGGCGGCTCTGCGCCGCTACTTCGACGTGATGGACGAGGCGCCCCAGATCCGCGAGGCGCCGGATGCGGCGCCGCTCGTCGTCACCGCAGGGGAGATCCGGTTCGAGGGCGTGCAGTTCCGCTACCGCCCGGACGCCCCGGCCCTGGAGGGGATCGACCTCACGGTCCCGGCCGGCGCCGCCACCGCGCTGGTCGGGCGCTCGGGATCGGGCAAGTCCTCGCTGCTCAACCTCGTGCCGCGGCTCTACGACGTCACCGCCGGCCGGGTGACCATCGACGGGCAGGACGTGCGCGCCGTGACGCTCGCCTCCCTGCGCTCCGCCGTGGCGGTGGTCTCGCAGGAGGTGGTGCTGTTCGACGACACGATCGCGGCCAACATCGGCTTCGGCCGCCCCGGGGCGAACCGGGCCGAGATCGAGGCGGCCGAAGCCGATGT
>NZ_VRVD01000376.1:0-4601 GCF_008040015.1 Methylobacterium sp. WL18
CCGCGGCGTCGGCGGCGCGCCGCTCGTTGAGCCGGGCCAGCACCTCGCGTCCGAGCAGGCCGATCTCCGCGATCATGTGCTCGCGGTTCTTCACCGTGGACTCGTCGGTGGCCTGGATCAGGGCGGCCTTGGGCGAGATCGTCAGGCCGAGTTCGGCGGTGTCGTTCTGGTAGGCGATGAACTCCTTCACGAACAGGTCGAACCGGCGGCGCCGATCCGGCGGCAGTTGATCCTCCATCGCCGCCAGGAACGGCACCCGGACCTGTTCCACCGCCGCCAGGGCGTCGTGCAGCGCGGACAGCCGCGTGCGCGCCTCCCTGGTGTCCTCGGCGGTGTAGAGGGCGGTGGCCTGCACGACCGCGTGCTCGATCGCCTGACCCAGGGCGCCGGCCTGCAGCCCGGCATTCCAGATCTTGTCGGTGGCGGCGGCGCGCTCCTGCTCCCACAGCGATTGCCGGATGGCGAAGGCCGAGATGCCGACCGCAACGAAGCCCAACAGGCCGACGACCGCCGCCAGCTTGAGGCCGAGGGAAATGCGCATGGGAAGAGAACCGCTATCCGCGAGAATCGAGTGGGAGGGCCGTACTACAGCAAAGCTTGCGCCAACACTAAATATAGCCGGCAAACGCCGCGAAGCGATATGCAATAATTCTGAGATATATTCGGGCCGATCAGTACAAACGAGAAGAAACAGTCATTGAAATGCCGGAGCGCTCTTCGGTCTTGCCATCGATGCCGCGCGTCAAAATCTGTTCCCGGCGATGCGGCCCGGTCGCCGGATCGTGCGCGGACCTCATCAGACCGTGTGCGCCAGGATCACGCGCACCGCGGCGGCGACGATGAGGAAGCCGATCACGGCGCCGCCGATGTAGTCGGGCATGCGGCTGCCACGCTCCGGGCCGAGGGCGTCGCCTGCCTGAAGGCCGTCGGGATCGCGCGACATCGTGAACACTCCGAATACGTGGCAGGCAGGCCCGCACGCGACCGAGGCCGGCTGTCCGGGCGAACGCGGCATGACCGGACGGCACGGCGCGGACGCCTTGCGGTTCGGACCAGCGGGGGATCTGCGTCGGGGGGCGCTTGGCGACGGCCCGTGCCGATGGTCCGACCGTCTAGGCGGCCGCCGTGACGATGGGATGACCCCGCGACACCGCATCTGGCGCGGCAGGCTGGGGCTGGCGCCGCGCCCCCCCAACCAACCGTAACAGAAAAGCCACAGCCGGCCCGGTCGAGCGCCGGCAAACCACCTTTCTCAGGGCGCGCAATGGGTGAGCCCCGGCGAACGGTGCCGATCGCGCCATTCAGGGTCTTGCGTCCCGCGATCCTGGTGTGTAGAGACCCGCTCGTGATCCCCGATAGCTCAGTTGGTAGAGCAGGCGACTGTTAATCGCCTTGTCGCAGGTTCGAGTCCTGCTCGGGGAGCCATCACCGCTCCCAGCATCATCCGACACCGATAGACGTCGCATCGACGTCCCCGCGGGACTTCGGCTCGCGCCCCCGTGACCGCCGGATCTGCATCCCCGTTACCGGACTGATCGGCACTTCGGCGTCATCCCGGTACAACGCGATTTCACGCCAGGCTCGCACGAACAGCAGGCTGGTCGCGCGCGCGATCAGGACGCGGAGCCGAAGCTCCCGGCATGAATGGCAACGCAGATCACCGGCACCGGGAATCATCCGAATGCCCACCCGATTCGGATGAGCATTCGCGAACACGGCTGGCGATCGACAGGAAGAACAAAACCAGCGACGCCAAAAGCAGTACACTTGAGATCATTCGAGCCATGACGATCGCCGCGCCACCATCAGCGTGATGTCACGTCGGATCACATCATGAAATTTCATTTTCTCAACGGGCATATGCGTCGTATTATTGTATGTATACGCGGGTTCTGGACGCCTTTTCTATAAAATAGACTGCCCGTACTGTAGGTCATTTCTGTCCTCGCGGCCCATAAGCTAACGCGTGAGCCGTCAAAGGACGGAAAATCCTAACGAGGCGCTTATGAGATCGGCCGGGCGTCCCGCTCGAACCCTTATGCGTTCGGGTCCACCTTCACGGTGCGGTCCCCGGAGGATCGCGGGAACCCCAGACATCCGATGTCGCCCACCATCCACGTCGCCGCCCCCGCGGGGGACACCGCCCGGTTCATCGTCGGCCAGGATCCGGAGGGGCACTGGGTCGCCATCGAGATCCACGGGCGGGCCGGTGGCCTGTTCCGCAGCCGGGAGGCGGCGTTCGACTACGCGGCCGGGGAGACCGATCACCGCCCCGATGCCGTTCAGGTCTCGGCGGAGCGGATCGCGCTCCGGCTCTGAGCCGGCCGAGACTCCGTTCTCAGGCGCCGCCGGTGGGCGCCCGCCCGTTCTCCGTGACGGGCGGCTCGTCCTCCGGCGCGCGCAGGCGGTAGCCGACGCCGGTCTCGGTCAACAGGATGCGCGGGCGTTCGGGGTCGGCCTCCAGCTTCTGCCGGAGCTGGCGCATGTAGACGCGCAGATATTGCGGATCGGAGGAGACCGAGACCGCCTGCATCAGCTGCGCATGGGTCAGCACCTTGCCGGCATGCAGCACCAGCACGCGCAGGAAATCGTACTCGCGCGGGGTGAGCTTCACCTCGGCCTCGTCGACCTTCACGATCCGCCGGACGAGGTCGATCGTGAGCCGGTCGACCTTGAAGATCGGCCGTTCACCCTGGACGGCGAGCTGGTGGCGCAGGGCGGCGCGCAGGCGGGCCAGCAACTCCGCCATGCCGAACGGCTTGGTCACGTAGTCGTCCGCGCCGAGGTCGAGGGCCTCGACCTTGCCGCCCTCGTCGGTGCGGCTCGACAGCACCACCACGGGCAGCGCGGGATGGCGGGCCCGGATCGCCCGCAGCAGGTCGTGGCCGCGCATGTCGGGCAGCCCGAGATCGAGGATGACGAGATCCACCCGCTCGCGCCCCAGCACGTCGAGGGCGGTCGCGGCGTTCGGCGCCTCCAGGATCGCGTAGCCCTGCGTGGACAGCCCCGTGCGCAGCAGCTTCCGGATCGGCGGCTCGTCGTCGATGACCAGGATGGTCGGGCTCATAGGGTCGGGCTCATGCGGCGATGTCCTTGCGCCCGGTCCGGGCCGGGACCGGCAGCGTCACGGCGAAGACCGCCCCGAGGCGGTCGCGCCGGTTGGCGGCCGTGACGGTGCCGCCCATCGCCTCGACGAAGCCGCGCGCGATGGCCAGCCCCAGCCCGGTGCCGGCCCGGACCCGGTCGCTCTTGCGGACCCGGTAGAACTTGTCGAACACCCGCTCGACCTCCGTCTCGGGCAGGCCGTCGCCCTCGTCGAGGATTTCCAGCCGCACCCGGTCGCCCGCCCTGCGGGCCCGCACGGTCACGGTCGAGCCGGCCGGCGCGTACTTGGCGGCGTTGTCGAGCAGGTTCACCAGCACCTGCTCGAACAGGACCGGATCGAAGCGGAGCACCGGCAAATCGGGCGCCAGGTCGAGTACGACCCTGTGGTCGGCCAGCACCGGCTCGACCCGGCGCAGGGCGGTGTCGACGGTCTCTGCGACGTCCTGGGGGGCGAGGTTCGGGGCCACCGCGCCCGCCTCCAGGCGGGTCATGTCGAGCAGGTTGGCGATGAAGCGGTTCAGCCGCTCAGATTCCGCAATGATCGTCGCGAGCAGCTCGGCCTTGGCCTCGGGGCCGAGGTCGGCGTCGAGGTCGCGCAGCGTGCTGGCCGCCCCCAGCACGGAGGCCAGGGGGGTTCGCAAGTCGTGGCTGATCGAGGTCAGGAGCGCCTGGCGCAGGCGGTCGGTCTCGGCGGCGCGCTCGGCACGGTCGAGATCCTCCACCAACCGCACCCGCTCGATGGCGAGCGCGCCCATGTCGGCCAGCGCATCGAGCAGGCGGCGACCCTCCGGGGTCAGGATCGGGCCGGCGCCGTCCGCGTCGAGGCCGATCACTCCGATGGTGCCGCGCCCGGTGCGCATCGGCAGGAACAGCCGCTTGGCGCCCGGCAGGGTGTCGGCACCGCGCCCGGCCGGGCGGTCGTTGTCGAAGGCCCACTGGGCCGCGGCGAGGTCGGCGGCATCGAGCCGGTCCTCGGGCGGGTAGCCGGCCCGGACGGTGACGGGCTTGCCATCCGGCAGCAGCAGGACGACCCGCACCCGGAGCATGGCGGCGACCTGCGCGCAGGTGGCCCAGAGCACGTCGTCCAGGGTGCCGCAGCCCGCGAGCTTGCGCGAGAACCCGAACAACCGCTCCGTGGACGCGGCCCGGCCCTGGCTGATCATGGCGATGCGGCGAGCCCGGGCGGCGAGGTTCGAGACCAGCACGGCCACCAGCGTGAACAGCAGGAACGCCGCGACGTTGGTCGGGTCGGCGATGGTGAAGGTGTAGAGCGGCGGCAGGAAGAAGAAGTTGTAGGCCAGCGAGGCCGAGACCACCGCGGCGAGCGAAGGTCCGAGCCCCCAGCGAACCGCGACCGCGACCACGGCGGTGAGCAGCATCAGGTCGGCATTCTCGATGCCGGTATAGGGCTGGAGCAGGAGCGCCGCCCCGAGCGCCGCCGCGGAGGCGAGGAGCGCCATCCCGTAGGGGCCGGGCTCGAAGGCCGCGGCCGGGGT
>NZ_VRVD01000377.1:0-4597 GCF_008040015.1 Methylobacterium sp. WL18
CGCCGGTGCTGCGCGATTCCGCCCCGGCGCCCAAGCCGCCGCCCAAGCCCGCCGCCCCCGTGGTGGTCGAGAACCCGCGCTCCGAGGACTATTACCGGACCAAGAGCCTGATCTTCGGCGCCCTGATCGAGGCGATCGACCTCACGCAGCTCTCCCGCCTCGACGCCGAGACCGCCCGGGAGGAGATCCGCGACATCGTCACGGAGATCATCGGGCTCAAGAACATCGTCCTGTCGATCGCCGAGCAGGAAGAACTGCTCGACGACATCTGCAACGACGTGCTCGGCTACGGTCCGCTGGAGCCGCTGCTCGCCCGCGACGACATCGCCGACATCATGGTCAACGGCGCCAACCGGACCTTCATCGAGGTCGACGGCAAGATCCAGCTGACCAATGTCCGCTTCCGCGACAACCAGCAGCTGATGAACATCTGCCAGCGCATCGTCAGCCAGGTCGGCCGCCGGGTCGACGACGCCTCGCCGATCTGCGACGCGCGCCTGCCGGACGGCTCCCGCGTCAACGTCATCGCACCGCCGCTGTCCATCGACGGACCGGCGCTCACGATCCGCAAGTTCAAGAAGGACAAGCTGACCCTCGAACAGCTCGTGCGCTTCGGGGCGATCTCCCCGGAGGGCGCCGAGGTCCTGAAGATCATCGGACAGTCGCGCTGCAACGTGGTCATCTCGGGCGGCACCGGCTCGGGCAAGACCACCCTGCTGAACTGCCTCACGGCCTTCATCGAGCACGACGAGCGGGTCATCACCTGCGAGGACGCGGCCGAATTGCAGCTCCAGCAGCCCCACGTCGTCCGCCTGGAGACGCGCCCGCCCAACATGGAGGGCCAGGGGCAGGTCACCATGCGCGACCTCGTCAAGAACTGCCTGCGCATGCGGCCCGAGCGGATCATCGTCGGCGAGGTCCGCGGCCCCGAGGCGTTCGACCTGCTGCAGGCGATGAACACCGGCCATGACGGCTCGATGGGCACGCTCCACGCCAACAGCCCGCGCGAGTGCCTGTCGCGCATCGAGTCGATGATCTCGATGGGCGGGTTCACGCTGCCGTCGAAGACCCTGCGCGAGATGATCTGCGGCTCGATCGACGTGGTGATCCAGGCCATGCGCCTGCGCGACGGCTCCCGCCGCATCACCCACATCACCGAGGTGCTGGGGATGGAGGGCGACGTCATCACCACGCAGGACATCTTCCTCTACGACATCGTCGGCGAGGACCCGAACGGCAAGCTGATCGGGCGCCATCGCTCCACCGGCGTCGGCCGGCCGAAATTCTGGGAGCGCGCCCGCTACTACGGGCTCGACCGTCGGCTCGGCGAGGCGCTCGACGCCGCCGAGATCGTCGACGGGGCGTGACCATGGCGGATTCGTCCCAGCTCCCGCTCGCCGCCGGCCTGATCGGCATCGCCGTGGCCGCCGTGGCCTACGTCGCGGTGCTCCCGCTGCTCGGCGGCCAGCGGCGGGCGAGCAAGCGCCTGAAGTCGATCGGCGTCACGGCCTCCGGTGCGGCGGTGCGCGGGGTCGCGGTCAACCGGCGGGAGCAGGTCGCCAAGACGCTGAGCGAGATCGAGGCGAAGGCCAAGAACGCCAACAAGGCGACGCTGGAGCTGAAGCTCGCCCGCGCCGGCCTGAGCTGGACCAAGCGGACCTTCTACACGGTCTCGGGGGCCAGCGCCGCGATCCTCGGCCTGCTGCTGTTCATCGTCACCGACAGCCCGGTGGCGGCGGCCGGCGCCGCCTTCGCGGGGGGCTTCGGCGTGCCCGCCTGGCTGCTGCGCCACCTGCGGCTCCGGCGCATCGCGAAGTTCAACAAGGAGCTGCCCAACGCGGTGGACGTGGTGGTGCGCGGCATCCGCACCGGCATCCCGGTGGGCGACTGCTTCCGCATGGTCTCGCGCGAGGCCGAGGAGCCGGTGCGCAGCGAGTTCCGGACGGTGATCGAGACCCAGGCGATGGGGCTCTCGCTGGGCGAGGCGGTCTCGCGCCTGTTCGAGCGGGTGCCGACCGCGGAGGTCAACTTCTTCGCGATCGTGATCAACATCCAGCAGCAATCGGGCGGCAACCTGTCGGAGGCGCTGAACAACCTCTCGGTGGTGCTGCGCGACCGGGCCAAGATGCGCGGCAAGGTCCAGGCGATGAGCATGGAGGCCAAGGCCTCGGCCTCGATCATCGCGTGCCTACCCTTCGCGGTGGCGGGCATCACCACGCTGACGAGCCCGGACTACATCTCGCTGCTCTGGACGACGGATGTCGGCACGATCGCGCTGGTGGGGGCGGCGATCTGGATGTCGATCGGCGTCTTCACGATCAAGAAGATGATCGCCTTCGACTTCTGAGGGGGGTTTGCAGAAGTGCCGTGTGGTTTTGCGAAACCTGCGATTCCTCAAAGCCCTGAGCGGGCGAAGCGCCGGCCTTCCGACGCAAGTCCGCTAAGGGCATCGCCCCGAAACGTGGTCGCCGACTTTCGGGATGCGGCGCGGCAGAATCCCAAGCAAACGGATCCCGGTCCATGATCGACGCCATCGCGGAGAAGCTGTTCGATCCCCGCTTCATGGGCACGCTGCTGACCGCGGTCGCGGCGGGCGCGACCGCCTTCGCGGTGGTGCAGCCCTTCTTCGAGTCGGACAAGCTCGCCAAGCGGATGAAGATCGTCAGCGACGAGCGCGAACTCATCCGGCGGCGGGAGCGCCAGGCGGACCGGGCCCGGCCGAACGACCGGGCGACCCTGCGCGTGGCGCCCAAGGCCTACATGAAGTCCATCGTCGACCGGTACCAGCTGCACCGCTGGCTCGGCACCGATACGGCCAAGCGCAAGCTGATGATGGCGGGTTATCGCGGCCAGGGCGCCGAGACGACGTTCCTGTTCTTCCGCCTGATCGTCCCGGTGGCCTCGGTGATCGCGGCCGTGTTCTACCTGTTCGTGCTCGAGGCCATCGACGCCACCTACCTGATGCGGATCGGGATGGTGATCGGCGCGGCCTATATCGGCATCAAGGCGCCGGAGCTGTTCCTGGTCAACACCGCCAAGAAGCGGCAGGCCGAGATCAAGCGGGCCTGGCCGGACGCCCTCGACCTGACGCTGATCTGCGTCGAGTCCGGAATGGCGGTCGAGAACGCATTCCGGAAGGTCAGCACCGAGATCGCCACGTCCTCGGTGGTGCTGGCCGAGGAGCTGGCCCTGATGACGGCCGAGATGTCGTTCCTGCCCGACCGGCGGCAGGCCTACGAGAACCTGTCGCTGCGCACCGGGCTGGAGCCGGTCAAGTCGGTCGCGACCGCGCTGATCCAGGCCGAGCGCTACGGCACGCCGATCGGCCAGGCGCTCCGGGTGCTGAGCCAGGAGAGCCGCGACCAGCGCATGAACGACGCGGAGAAGAAGGCGGCCAGCCTGCCACCCAAGCTGACCGTGCCGATGATCCTGTTCTTCCTACCGGTGCTGTTCGTCGTCATCATCACACCGGCCGTCATCCAGGTCATGCGGACGCAGTGACGGCCGAGGGGTCGGGCGCTCAGCGGATACGGCCGGGACGGGTCGGCTCGAACACGATGCGCCGGTGGAACGCGCACCAGCTCTTGCCGTCGGAGACCGGCGCGCCGCAGCAGACGGCGCGGTCGTTCGGCTCGCCGATGATGTACTTGCACACGAAGGCACCGGATTGCGCGAAAGGCACGCGCAGGTCCGCCGACGGCTCCTGGACACCCTCGGCATCACCGATCTGAGACATGCGGACGAGTTGATTCATGGCGGTGATCGGCTCAATAAGCAGGCTGCACGGTCGGCGCGTACGCCTCGGCAGTGAGGGAGGGTTGAACGCCCTGCCTTCAGGCGGCGGCCCCGTCTCGCGTGTCCGGGACTGGCGTCTCGCGGAACGGCATCGGGGGCGACCCGCCCGAGCCGGCCTCGACGGCTGGCGCGGTGAGCGTCATCGTGTTGTCGTAACTGGGGTTACAACGATTGAAAACAAGACCAGCGTGCATTCGCTGCATCGGACCACGGTGCGGGGTGCGTAGCTGGCCGCGGGATTGCGGCCCCGCGCCGGTCCGCCCGGGGGCCTGACGAAACCGTCCGACCGCGAAGTCCCCGGCCGGCGACCGGGCGTGCAACAGGGTCCAGCCTGTGGTTTGGTGGGCGCTCGCGCGAACCAAAGCCGGATAGTGGATTATGGCCCACCCGCCCCTCGTCCCCCCCGAATGGCTGCACGACCGCCTCGCGGCGCCCGACATCGTGGTGCTCGACGCCTCGTGGTACCTGCCCGCCGCCGGTCGCGACGCCGCGGCCGAGTATCGGGCCGCGCACATCCCGGGGGCTCTGCGCTTCGACCTCGACGCCATGAGCGACACCGAATCGAGCCTGCCGCACATGCTGCCGCGCTCCGACGTGTTCGCCTCGCGGATGCGGGCGCTGGGGGTCGGCGACGGCATGCAGATCGTCGTCTATGACGGCCAGGGCCTGTTCTCGGCGCCGCGGGTCTGGTGGATGCTCAAGACCTACGGGGTCCGGGACGCGCTGGTGCTGGATGGCGGCCTGCCCGCCTGGATCGCGGCGGGCTACGCCACCGAGGACGGCGACCCGGCCCCGCGCGAGC
>NZ_VRVD01000378.1:0-4580 GCF_008040015.1 Methylobacterium sp. WL18
AGCGTGGCGCGCGCGACGGCGTCCGCACCGCGGATGGTGTCCCGGGGCGGGTTCGGTGGGACCGGGCGGGCGATCGCTTCGGCCGGCAGCCGCTCGGGCGGGTTCGGAGGCGGCTGATGCGCCGCGTGCCCCTCCCGGAGCGTCCCGATTGGCGCGATCACGCGGCGCGGGCCGGCTTCACCGTCCACACCTTCGACGACGAACCCTACTGGGACGAGAGCGCCTACTACGCCTTCACCCTGGCCGAGATCGAGGACGACATCGAGGCGCCCACGCGGGAGCTGCATGCCCTGTGCCTCACCTTCGCCGACCGGGCCGTGTCGGACGGCGCGATCCTCGCCTCCCTGGCGATCCCCGAGCACGCCTGGGACGCCATCGCGGACAGTTTCCGGCGGCGCGACCCCTCCCTCTACGGCCGGATGGACTTCTGTTACGGCGGGGCCGGCACCGGACCGGCCAAGCTCCTCGAATACAACGCCGACACGCCGACCGCCCTCTACGAGAGCGCCGTGTTCCAGTGGCTCTGGCTGGAGGATAGTCTCGCGCGGGGACGCCTGCCGGCGGGGGCGGACCAGTTCAACGCGCTCCACGAGCGGCTGATCGCCCGCCTTGCCGCCATGGGGCTCCCCGGCGCCCTGGCGTTCACGTGCTATCCCGACGCGCCGGAGGACAGGGGCACGGTCGCCTACCTGCAAGATTGCGCCGTGCAGGCTGGGCTCGCGGCGCCGTTCGTGCCGCTCGAGGCGGTCGGCCTGTCCGAGGACGGGCGGTTCCTCGACGCCGCAGGCCGGCCGCTGGCCGCCCTGTTCAAGCTCTACCCCTGGGAATGGCTGCTCGCCGACGCGTTCGGCCCGGCAATCGGCGCTTCGCCCACCCGCTTCGTCGAACCGCCGTGGAAGGCCGTGCTCTCCAACAAGGGCCTGCTCGCCCATCTGTGGGCGATGGCGCCCGGCCACCCGAACCTCCTTCCGACCTACTTCGAGGACGATCCCGGCAAGGCGGCCCTGGGCACCTCCTTCGCGAAGAAACCGCTCGTCTCGCGTGAGGGCGCCAACATCCTGCTCGTGCGCGACGGCGTGCTCCTGGAGCGCGACGCGGGCCCCTATGGTCGCGAAGGCTTCGTGCGGCAGGCGCTGGCGGAACTCCCCGCCTTCGATGGCCGCCACGCGCTCGTCGGCAGTTGGATCGTCGGGGACGAGCCCTGCGGCCTCTGTATGCGCGAGGGGCTGGGCCGCATCACCACGGACCGGGCACGGTTCGTGCCGCATCTCATCGAAGGCTGAAGCGGGGCTCGTCAGCGCCCCGCGACCAGGGCGGAACCGTCAACCGCCCCGATTCCAGTCTTCCCATCCGTCGACGCCGCCGTGAACACGGCGCGGCCCCACTCGTGGTCCCGAGCGTGAGCCGAGCGGCCTCACCTGGGGCGCGGCGGTCGCGCCGTATCGTGCGGATGACGTGCGGCAGCGCCCTGCCGAGGGCATGCTCCGCCTGCCGGCTGGGGTGCCACGCCGTGGCATCCCGGTCACACGGCGTAGGGAAACCGCGTCTGCACAACCGACGGAAGCACCCGGCGGCCCATGCCTTCCTTGCCGATGCAAGCAATAAACATGCCATTCTGAAATTCAGTCGGTACCGCGACCCGAGACATACCGAATAAATTCCGATCAATATTATACATCAACACAATGATTGATTGATTTCGTTGTCGTTTTGAAAAGCAAAATTCCACTTGCACGCCGCGTTTTACGAGATTTAATCTTCACCTATTCGCATCGCTCGCCGCATCAGATTGAGAAAAACGACGATCCACTGCGGGGAACGACGGCGTTGTTTCCATTTCTACGGGAAAACGGGCAGATAAGATGCGTAGACATGCGTACGTCGATTGCATTTCAGGGGGTGGATTTAATCGTCGGCGCTTGATCGCGACCGCGTTGTGCCGTTCGACCCTCGGTCTGGCGGCCTTGGGTGCCTCGGTCTCGCACCACGCCCTCGCCCAGAGCCTCGCCAGCACCGACCCCGCAACGTGGCGCACGCCGGAATACCAGGCGGATTGGGGCCTGGAGGCGATGCACGCCGCCGACGCCTACGCGGCCGGCTATACCGGCCTGGGCGTCACCGTCGGGGTGGTCGATTCCGGCGTCTACAGAGCCCACCCGGAATTCGCCGATGGCCGCATCAAGCCGCTGACCTTGACCGGCACGTTCGGTGCCGACGGGTTTTACTTCATGGATTGGTCTGGAAACCCGATCAATCGATCACCGCGACCCACCAGCTTCTCCGGCGGCCAGCCCTACAGCGTTCCGGGCGCGTACAATGCTGCCTACAACGATCCGCACGGAACGCATGTGACCGGCACGATCGGGGCCTCCCGAGACGGCGTCGGCATGCATGGCGTGGCGTTCAACGCCAACGTCTACGTTACCAACACGCAATCCACCGACGAGATGACGTACGGTGCCAACGCCGATTACGCCTACTTCAAGAACGCTTATGGCAGCTTGGCTGCGGCCGGGGCCCGGGCCATCAACACGTCGTGGGGAAATTCACCGCCCGCCGACAGCTACAACAACATCGAGGGACTCGTAAGCTCCTACGCAAATTTTATCGGCAAGAAGACATATCTTGATGCACTTGCTGAAGTAGCCAAGAAATATGATCCGATCCTGGTCTTCGCCGCCGGAAATAATTCTACCGCTCATCCGGACACGCGATCCGTACTTCCATATTTTCAATCGGATCTCGAACGCAACTGGGTGACCGTCGGGGCCACGCGTCGGGACGATCAGGGCCGATCCGATCCCAGCCGTCTTGTATTGGACATCTACTCAGTAAAAGCAGGCGCCGCAAAATATTGGTATGTCGCAGCACCCGGCGGCGCGATCACGAGCACCGTTCCACCTTCGGCTCCAGGGGATGCCTGGACGGCCGATCACTGGCACGTCGATCTGAACAAACAGAGCGGCTACTCGACCGTGAACGGCACCTCGATGGCCGCGCCGCATGCCACGGGCGCACTCGCGGTGATCATGCAGCGCTATCCGTACATGACCAACCAGCAGGCGCGCGACGTCCTGCTCACCACCGCCTATCACCGCAACGCCGTCGATGGCGTGCCAGACGCCAACCCGAACGCCCCCAACGCGATCTGGGGCTGGGGCGTGATCGACCTCAACAAGGCCATGAAGGGGCCGGGCCAGTTCCTCGGTCCCGTCGTCGCCAACCTGCCGACCGGCACCAGCGACACGTGGTCGAACGACATCTCAGAGGATGCCCTCGTCCAGCGCAAGCAGGAGAACGATGCCGAGGCCGCCGCCTGGCCCGCCCGGAAGGCAGACGGGGATCGGCAGCGCACCGTTCCGGCCCTTCAGGCCGCCATTCCCACGGCGCGCAACACCCTCGACGCTGTGGTCAAGGCCTTGGGCAGGGGCAATCAGGCGGCCATTCTAACCGCTCTCAAGGTCGCCGGCGCGGACCCGGTCGCCAGCGTCATTCTCGACACCTTCATTGATGGCACCGGATACCGGCGCTATTGGCCACTCACCAACTATGGCTACGCCCGTGGCTATGTCGGCTGGCGGCTGGGGAGCTATCTCGCGGGCCTGACCAGCGCCGACTACGCACGAACCGCCGTAGCGGTCGCCGCCGAATGGCAAGCGGAAATCCCGCTCGAGACCACCCGCATCGCGTCCTTCGCGTCGATCCCGACCCGCGGCAGCCTGATCAAGACCGGCGGCGGCACGCTCACGCTCACCGGCACCAACAGCTATTCCGGCGGCACCACCTTCGCCGGCGGTACTTTGTCCGTGTCGCGCGACGCCAGCCTCGGCGCGGCCTCCGCCCCGCTCAGCTTCGACGGCGGCGTCCTGCAGGTCACCGGCACCGGCTTCACCGCCACCGACCGGCCGATCACCTGGGCCGCGGGCGGCGGCGGGCTCGACATCGCCGACCCGGCCAACACCTTCACCCTCACCCAGTCGCTCACCGGCACCGGCGGCCTGGCCAAGCTCGGCGCCGGAACCCTCGCGCTGTCGGGCACCAACACCTACGCGGGCGCCACCACCATCGCGGCCGGCACCCTCCAGGTCGGGGACGGCGGCACCGCGGGCAGCCTCGTCGGCGATGTCGCCAACGCCGGCACCCTGGCGTTCAACCGGGCCGACGCCGTCACCTTCGCGGGTACCATCTCCGGCCCCGGCGGCCTGACCAAGCTCGGCGCCGGCACGCTCACGCTGACCGCCGCCCACAGCTTCACCGGCCCGACCACCGTCGCCGCCGGCGGGCTCGGCCTCACCGCCCCCGCCAGCCTGGTCTCGCCGGTGATCACCCTCGCCGGCACCACCCTGACCCATGCCGGGACGCTCGCCGGCGGCCTGACCAACGCCGGCATCACCCTCACCAGCGGCACCATCGCGGGCGGGATCACCAACACCGGCAGCCTCACCGCCACCGGGGGTGCCCTCGACGGCGCCATCCGCAACGCCGGGCAGGTCGCCGTCACCGGGGCGGTCTCCTCCGACGCCGGCTTCGCCAACGCCGCCGGCGCCAGCCTGACCGTCTCCGGCCGCTACGCCCTGGCC
>NZ_VRVD01000379.1:0-4575 GCF_008040015.1 Methylobacterium sp. WL18
GCGAGCGTCCGCGCCGCGAGGGCGGACTGCTGCCGCCCGACCGCTCGCTGGTGGCGAACGATGACCGGCGCAACATCGGTATCCTGCAGCAGACCTTGCGGGTGCGCTCCTCGCCCAAGCCTTATCTGTACGCGTTGCTGGCCGGCCTCGCTTGGATCGCCGGCCTGGTGCTGGTCGCCTGGCTGCAATCCGGCGGCGACCTGCGCGGCGTCGTCTCGGGCCTCACCCCGCTCCAGGCGACGGTGGGCGCCGCGGCCCTGCTCGGGCCGGTCGTCCTGTTCGTGATCGCCGCCATGCTGGCCGCGCGGGCGCAGGAGATGCGCCTCGTTGCCCGCGCGGTCGGCGAAGTCGCGGTGCGCCTGGCCGAGCCCGAGAGCTTCTCCACGGATGCGGTCCTGACCATGTCGCAGACGGTGCGCCGGGAAGTCGCCGCGGTCGGCGACGGCGTCGAGCGTGCGCTCGCCCGGGCCGGCGAACTCGAGACCCTGGTGCGCGGCGAGATCGCCACCCTGGAGCGGGCCTATTCCGACAACGAGATCCGCATCCGCTCCCTCGTCGAGGAGCTGGTGGCCCAGCGGGAATCCATCGTCACCAACGCCGAGCGGGTGCGCGGCGCGATCACCGGCTCGCACCAGAGCCTGAGCCAGGAGCTGGAGGGCGCGTCCGAGCGGATCGTCCTGGCGCTCAACGGCGCGGGCGAGCGCGTGACCGGGGCGCTCGACGCCCGCGGCGCGGCCATCACCGCATCCCTTGGCGAGGCCGGCGACCGGGTCGTCAGCCTGATGACCGGGCGCGGCGACGAGTTGATCGAGAACCTCGCGGCCACCAGCGAGGGCGTGCGCGGCAGCCTGCTGGACGTCGGCGAGAGCCTGACGCGCGCCTTCGAGACCCGCGCCCGCGACGTGACCGGCGCGTTCCAGTCGACCGGGGACGCCCTCACCGGGCGGATCGCCGAGAGCACCGCCTCCGTCGCCCAGAGCCTCGCCGAGACCGGCCTGCGCGTCAGCGAGTCCCTGGAGCGCCAGGGCGGCGTCGTGCGCGAGAGCTTCGAGCGCTCGGTGATCGGCCTGGAGAACGCTTTCCTGTCGCGGAGTTCCGAGCTGACGGAGCGGTTCGGCGCGATGGGGACTCAGATCACCGCGCGCTTCGCCGAGACCGGCGCGGCCCTCACCCAGGACATTGCCGGCCGCGGCTTGGCGCTGCGTGCCGAGATCGAGACGGCCGGCCTCTCCGTCGCCGAGGCGATCGAGAGCCGCGGGCGCGACGCCCAGGCCGCCCTGGCGCTGGCCATGGGCGGCGTCGGCGAGACGCTGACCAGCCAGGCCGGCACCGTGCGCGATGACCTGATCGGCACCGCCGAGCGGATCGCCGAGACGATCGCCGAGCGCGGCGATGCCCTGGCCGGGCGCATGGACGGCATCGCGGCGCGCCTGCACGACACCGTGACGGTCCAGGCCTCGGACCTCGAGAGCCGCGTCCAGGCGGCGGCCGAGCGGGCCGGCGGCCACATCACCGACAGGACCGAGGCCGCCACCCAGAGCCTGGAATCCGCTTTCTCGGCGCTGGGCCACGGCTTTGAGGCCGGCGCCGCCGCCGCCGTCCAGTCCCTGCGCGGCTCCGCGAGCACCGTCACCGGCGAACTCGAGGCCCACACGCGCGCGGCGTCCGCCCGCCTGGCCGATACCCTGCAGACCCTGCGCCACGGCTCGGCCGAGGTGACCGGCGCGGTCGCGGCCGAGACCGCGAACCTGCTGACCCATTTCCGCGATGCCGCCGACCGGGCCGGCATCGAACTCAATGAGCGCGGCTCTGCCGCGGTGACCGCCCTGCGCGGCGCCCTCGGCGACCTCAACCGCGAGCTGTCCGCCCGCACCGGCGACGCCACCCGCAGCCTGGCACAGGCCGCCCGCGCCATCTCGGACGACCTCGCCGCCCGCATCGGGGAGATGGAGGCCGCCTTCGGCGAGCACGGCAAGGGCGTGGCCGAACTCCTGGCCAGCCATGCCGAGGAGACCCAGACCCGGATCAGCGGCACCGGCCGCGACATCGTGCTCGCGGTGGCGAGCCAGGGTGCGCGCATCGCCGACACGCTCAGCCAGACCGGCGCGAGCTTCGCCGAGACCGCCGACGGCCGAGTGCGCGCTATCGACGAGACTCTCGGCAGCCGCCTCGCCGCCCTGCAGGAGACCATCGCCCGCGGCGACATCCTGGCCGACCGCATCGGCCGCGACACCGCGACGATGGGCGAGACCGTCGGGGCCCGGCTGGAGGAGATGGACCGGCTCATCACCGTCAAGGGCCAGGCGGTGGCCGAGACCATCGCGACCCGCGCCCGCGAGGCCGGCAGCCTGGTCGAGACCCATCTCGGCGACCTGGAAGCGCGCTCGGCCAAGCGCGCGGCCGAGATCGGCGACGTCGTGGCGAACCTGGTCGATCACGTCGACGGCCGGATCGACGCCCGCGGCAAGGCCCTGAACGAGGCGCTGGCCGCCCGGACCGGGGAGATGGCCCGGATCATGGAAGAGGGCAGCCGCAACCTGGTCGCGGTGCTCGACGGCCGGGCCGAGGGGCTCGGGCAGGACATCGACCGGCGCACCGCCGAGATGGCCCGCCGTATCGCGGGCAGCGCCGAGCATTTCGACGCCGGCGTCATCAGCCGTCTGCAGGAGATTGCCAACGCCCTCGATGAGCGCGCCCGCCTCGTGGACGAGAGCTTCGGCGTGCAGGCCTTCGAGGCGATCCGCCTGATCGAGGCGCGCACCCGCGCGGTCGACGAGGAACTGGCCGGCCGCACCCGCGACCTGGTCGCGACGATCACCGACCGGACCGGCGGGATCGACAAGGCGATGGCCGAGAGCATCGGAAGCCTCACGGGGGCCGTGGCCGAATCCACCCGGGTCCTCGAGGCTTCGCTGTCGGGCCGGGTGCAGGAGATCGTCCAGCTGGTGGACGAGCGGGCCCAGAGCGCCGACGCGGCCCTCTCCGCCCGCACCGAGGCCGTGCGCGCGGCCTTCGCCGAGCGTTCGGAACTGCTCGCGACGTTGATCGACGAGCGCATCGCCGCCATGTCGAGCGAACTCGACGAGAAGGGCCGGACCGTGTTCGGGGCGATCGGCGGCCGCATCACCGAGCTGGCGCGCCTGTTCGACCGCGGCGGCACCTCGCTGGCCGAGCTGATCGACCAGCGCGGCGACAGCGTCCTGTCCAAGCTCCAGCAGACCATTGCGGATGCCGAGCGGATGCTGGAGGCCGGCGAGGGCCGCCTCGGCCACACCCTGTCGAGCCGCACCGCCGACATCAGCGGCCTGCTCGACGAGGGCGTGCGTTCGGTCCACGGCCTGCTCGACGACCGCACCAACCAGATCCGCGTGATGCTGGACGGCCATGCCGGCACCCTGGCCACCACCCTCGACGGCCGCATGGGCCCGCTCAACGAGGCGCTGGATACACGCGGCCGCGCCCTGATCGCCGCCGTCGAGGACGCCTTCGGCAGCGCCGCCGGGGCCCTGGATTCCCGGACCCAGGCGCTCGGCGGCCTGTTCGACGAACGCCTCGGGCACCTGGAGAACCTGGTCGAGGGTCGCGGCAACCGCCTGGCCGAGACCCTGGACGCCCGCGCCCAGGGCCTGCGGACCCTGTTCGAGGAAGCCCACACCGCCCTCGACGCGGTTGTGGAAGGCGGGGGCGGCCGCTTCGCCGCCTCGGTCGACACCAAGATCCAGGCGTTGCGGACGATGCTGGAGGCGGCGCCCGCCGCCGTCACCGCGCTGGTCGAGACCCGGGAGCGCCAGCTCGCCGCGACCCTCGACAGCCGCACGCAGCGCCTCCAGGCCCTGTTCGAGGAGGCTCAGGCCGGCCTGCGCGATCTCGTGGAGGTGCGCGGTCAGGAACTCGCCGACACGATCACCACCCGGACCGAGGGCCTGCGCCAGACCCTCGACGCGGCGCCCACCGACATGGCGGACCTGCTGGATGCCCGCTTCGCCGACCTGCGCGCCTTGTTCGATCGGGCGCAGTCGGAGATCGACCGCCTGGTCGACGGCCGCAGCCGCGAGATCGCCGGCACCATCGAGCACCGCACCCAGGCCCTGCAGACGGCGATCGAGCAGGCCAGCCCGGCCATCGCCGGCCTGCTGCAGGCGGGTGAGACCCAGATCGCCCAGGCCTTCCAGGCCCGGAGCGGCAACTTGGAGGCCCTGTTCGCCCAGGCGCAGTCGGAGATCGATCGTCTGGTCGACGGCCGCGGCCGCGAGATCGCGGGGGCGATCGAGCACCGCACCCAGGCTCTGCAGACCGTGATCGAGCAGGCCAGCCCGGCCATCGCCGGGCTGCTGCAGGCGGGGGAGACCCAGCTGGCCCAGGCCTTCGAGGCCCGGAGCGGCGACCTGCAGGCCCTGTTCGCTCAGGCCCAGGCTGAGATCGACCGTCTGGTCGATGGCCGCGGTCGCGAGATCGCGGGGACCATCGAGTACCGCACCCAGGCCCTGCAGACCGTGATCGAGCAGGCGAACCCGGCCATCGCCGGCCTGCTGGAGGCCCGCGAATCGCAGTTCGCCGAGACCTTCGAGGCCCGCA
>NZ_VRVD01000037.1:0-19097 GCF_008040015.1 Methylobacterium sp. WL18
CGCACAGGGGCCTGCGCGGCGGCCGGTGCCGCGCCCAGGAGGCCGGCGACGATCGGGGCGAGGATCTGCTTCATCGCCACACGTTATGGTCAGTCTCGCCGCACGGGAAGCGTGCAGCGCCGGGCCCGCGCATCGGCCCGAAAGGTGGCCGCCGGCTTTCGGATAAAGCGGTTTCAAAATCCGTTCATCCTTGAGTGGATCGGGATGCAGCTGCGCGCGGAAGCGCTGGCGGGCGGGCGCGATGTGGGAAATAAGGGCGTCGGCCAGCCCGCGACTTCGGACAGACCCGCCCGCGCGCGCCGCATCGAAGCCCCTCTGGGACGATTGACGATCATGACCTCGCTGTTCGCCGGCATCCAGGACGCGCCGCTCGACCCGATCATGCGCCTGTTCGAGGCCTTCAACGCCGACACGAGCACGAAAAAGCTCAACCTCGTGGTCGGGGTCTACACGGATGCCGAGGGCAAGGTGCCGCGCCTGCGCGCCGTGCAGACCGCCGAGAAGCGCTGGATCGAGAAGGGTCTGCCGAAGACCTACCGGCCGATCGAGGGGACCAAGCCGTTCCGCGACGCGGTCCAGGCCCTGCTGTTCGGTGCGGGCGCCCCGATCCTGACGCAGAACCGCACCGCGACGCTCCAGAGCATCGGCGGCACCGGCGCCCTCAAGACCGGCGCCGACGTGCTCGCGCTGCTCAATCCCGGCGCCACCGTGGCGGTGAGCAACCCGAGCTGGGAGAACCATAAAGCGCTGTTCACGCAGGCCGGCTTCTCCGTCGTCGACTACCCGTATTTCTCGGCCGAGACCGGCGGCGTCGACTACCCGGCGATGCGCGCCTACCTCGAGACGCTGCCGAAGGGCTCGATCGTGGTGCTGCACGCCTGCTGCCACAACCCGACCGGCGCCGACCTGACGCCCGACGAGTGGCGCGACCTCGCCCCCCTGCTCGCGGAGCGCGGCCTGATCCCGTTCCTCGACATCGCCTACCAGGGCTTCGGCGACGGCCTCGATGCGGACGCCGCGCCGGTGCGCCTGTTCGCCGAGTCGGGTCAGGAGTTCTTCGTCGCCTCGTCGTTCTCGAAGTCGTTCTCGCTCTACGGCGAGCGCGTCGGCGCGCTGACGATCGTCGCCGAGACACCGGCCCTGAAGACCAAGGTCGAATCCCTGGCCAAGCGTCTGGTTCGGGCGAGCTACTCGAACCCGCTGACCCATGGCGCCGCCATCGTCGAGATGGTGCTGACCGATCCGGAGCTGCGGGCTGACTGGGAGCGGGAGCTCGCCGAGATGCGCGAGCGGATCCGCGCCATGCGGGTGCGCATGGCCGACAGCCTGCAACAGCGCCACCCCGAGCGTGGCTTCGACGCGATCAAGGCGCAGAAGGGCATGTTCTCCTACACCGGCCTGACCCCCGCGGAGGCCACGCGCCTGCGCGAGGAGCACGAGGTCTACGCCCTGGAGACCGGCCGGATCTGCGTGGCGGCGGTCAACACCCACAACATCGACCACGTGGTCGACGCCATCGACGCCGTCGTGAAAGGCTGACCCGGTGGCAGCCCTCAAGCGCGTCTGCCGGTTCAATCTCTGGATCAACCCGGTCTTCGACGCGCGGCTGAGGGCCGAACCCGACATCGACCTGCAGGTCGGCGACCTGCAGGGCCCGGCGGAACCGCTCGAGGCCCTGTTGGTGCAGGCCCATGTCTTCCACATCTCACCGGCAAGGGACGAGCTGCCTCGCCGCTGGCACGTGACGGACGAACTGCTGGCCGGCTGCCCGAACCTGCTCGCGGTCTCCTCGGGCGGGGCAGGCTTCGACACGGTGGACGCGGCCGCCTGCACCCGGGCCGGCGTCGCGGTGGTCAACCAGGTCGGCGGCAATGCCCGCTCGGTAGCGGAACTTGCCATCGGCCTTATGCTGGCTGTTTCCCGCAAGATCTGCGTCTCGGACCGGCTGCTGCGGACCGCGCGCGGCTTCTCGCGGGAATCGCTGATGGGCCACGAGATCGGCGGCGCGACGCTGGGTCTCGTCGGCATCGGCCATACCGGCCGGGAGGTGGCCAAGCTCGCCCGCGGCTTCGACATGCGGGTCCTGGCCTACGACCCGCTGCTCTCGGCCGAAGAAATCCGGGCCCGGGGCGCCGAGCCGGTGGACCGGGCGCGGCTGCTCGCGGAGGCCGACATCGTCTCCCTGCACTGCCCGCTCGACGACACGACGCGCGGCAGCTTCGACGCAAAAACCTTCGCGGCGATGAAGCCCGGCGCGCTGTTCATCACCACGGCCCGGGGCGGCGTGCACGACGAGGCGGCGCTCGCCGAAGCCCTGGCCACCGGCCATCTCGCGGGGGCCGGCCTCGATGTCTGGGCGCCCGAGCCGCCGCCCCTGGATTCGGCGCTGCTGACGCTCGACACTGTGGTAGCGACCTACCACACCGCCGGCGTCACCCACGAGGCGCGCCGTAACGTGGCGTCCTGGGGCGCCGAGCAGATCATCGGCCTCCTGCGGGGCAAGACCCCGCCGCGGCTCGTCAACCTGGAGGTCTGGCCAGCGGTGCTGGAGCGCCGGGCGCGGCTGCTCGGGACTGCGTAGCGGAGCCGCATCCGCGAAACCGGTCTGAGTCAGCTGGCAAGAATGTTGCCGGGCGGCAACAGGTCGACGGTGCCGTGGAGCAGCTTCGAGTCTTCGTAAGCTAATCCGCAGCCAGATCGAAATCATTCCAAGTTTTGCGCCGCGCGGGCTTCGCTCGGCAAGCTTGACCCTACCGGTCCCACCCCACCATCTCGGCGGCCTCGATGTAGCGTGGCCTGAGAACGTGGCGAAAAATTCTTCTCAATCCGGATCGAATACTTCCTATTCGATACTCGCGGTTGCCGTCTTGGCCTTTTTTGTCGGACATGGCCCACTCCTCAACTGGGACTGCGCCTGGGCGAAACCTGCATCCGATCCGAATCAGGAAGTCATTCTTGAGGAGCTCTCCGTCACCGGCCAGGGTAGCGCCTCCCAGGCCCCGGAGGGCTACGCCCCGTCACGGAGCGTCAGCGCCACCCGCACCGACACGCCCCTGCGCGACGTCCCGCAGACGGTCGTGCCGGTGACCCGGCAGGTGCTGGAGGACGCCGCCGCCACGCGGATCGACACCGCCCTCGACCTGGCCGGCGTCGGCCGCTCCAACAATTTTGGCGGCCTCGGCCTGACCGAAGTCACGATCCGCGGCTTCTCCGTGTTCGACTACTATCGCAACGGATTCCCGATCAGTCGCGGATACCCGAACGCGCCGGACGTCGTCGTGATCGAGCGGATCGAGGTGCTCAAGGGGCCTTCGGCCTTCCTGTACGGCCGCGGCGATCCCGGCGGCACCTTCAACATCGTGACCAAGCAGCCCCTGGCCGAGCGGTCGCTGGCGATCGGCACGCAGTACGGCAGCTACGGCGCCAAGCGCAGCACCTTCGACGCCACCGGGGCGCTCGACGAGAGCGGCCAGGTCCTCGCCCGCATCACCGGCGCGGTGGAGGACAACGGCAGTTTTCGCGATTTCGTGAGCGGCGATCGCTACCACGTCGCCCCCGTCATCGCCTGGAAGCCCAGCGCGGACACGACCATCACCCTGGAGGGCGCCTTCGTCAGCACCGGCACGACCTTCGATCGCGGCATCGTCCCCCTCCAGGGCCGTCTGCGTAACGTGCCGCGCTCCCGCTTCCTCAGCGAGCCCGGCCTGCCGCAGAGCGTGGTCCAGGACGCCCTCGGCCAGTTGCGGATCGAGCACCGGTTCGACCAGGACTGGGTGCTCACGGCCGGCGCTCAGGTGCTCGGCGGATCTCTGAAGAGCTGGGGCGTCGGCGCAGCTGCCAACGGCTTCCTGCCGGACGGCCGCACCCTGCGCCGGAATCTGGAATGGCGTGACCTGACCTGGTCCGACACCGATGTGCAGGTCAACCTGGCCGGCAAGTTCGACACCGGCTTCCTGCACCACACGCTGCTACTCGGCCTCGAATACGACCGGTACCGCTACCGGGAGGTCTTCGACCGCTCGAACGCCGCGCCCTTCCCGTTCCTGCTCGACCTGCTGGCGCCGCGCTACGGCCAGGCGCTGCCGCGCAGCCTGCCCACCATCACCAACTTCCTGCAGCACACGGAGAGCTACGCGGGCTACGTCCAGGACCAGATCGACATCACCCCACAGCTGCACGCCCTGGTGGGGGTCCGGGTCGAGGATGTCGGACAGGACTCCACATCATACATCACCAATCGCACCACGATTCTGCGCGGCACGGAGGCGCTGCCGCGCTTCGGCCTGGTCTACGACGTGTCCGACGCAGTCTCGGTCTACGGAAACTACGCGCGCTCGTTCAAGCCCAGCACCGCCCTGGACCGGCGCGGCCAACCCCTCGCCTTCGAGGGCGGCGAGGGCTACGAGGCCGGCGTGAAGGTCGGCCTGCTCGACGGGCGGCTCAACGCCACCGCGGCCGTGTTCGACATCCGGCGCACCAACGTCCCGACCACGGACCCGGTCGATTCCGCCTTCAGCGTCGCCGCCGGCGTGGTGCAGAGCCGCGGCTTCGACCTCACCCTGGCAGGCGAGTTGGCGCCGGGGCTACGCGTGATCGGCACCTACACCTATGTCGATGCGGCGGTGGCGCGGGACAACACGATCCCGGTCGGGACCCGACTGGCCAACATTCCTGCCAACAGCTTTGCCATGCAGGCGGTCTACGAGGTCCAGGGCGGCGCGCTGAAGGGGCTCGGCTTCGGGGGCGGGCTCAACGTCGTCGGCCAGCGCGTCGCCGGGACGGCCCTGTCGACCTTCACGATGCCCGCCTACACGGTGGTGAATTTGATCTCGTATTATCAGATCACGCCGGATGTCCGGATCTACCTCAACGTCGATAACCTGCTTGACGAGATCTATTACGACCGCGCCTTCCAGAACCGCTACGCCAGCCCGGGCCAGCCGCGCACCATCATGGGCGGCGTCGCGGCACGGTTCTGAGGGCCGCCGACCCTACACCGAAGCCGCCCGCATCCAGCCGAGGCCGGCCTCGGTGCCGGCGGCCGGGTGGTATTCGCAGCCGATGAAGCCGGCATAGCCCACCGCCTCCAGGGCGTCGAAGATCGGGTCGAACGCGATGGTGCCGGTCCCGGGCTCGTGCCGGCCGGGATCGTCGGCGATCTGGACATGGGCGATCAGCGGCGCGTGTGCCCGGATCAGTGACGCCGGGTCGTGGCACAGGCAGACGCAGTGATAGGCGTCGAACAGCAGCTTCACGTTGTCCCGGCCGATCGCCCGGATCGCCTCCACGGCCTTGAGCGGGTCGTCGATCACGTAATCGGCGATGGAGCCCGGGCCGATCGGCTCGACGATCACGGTCATGTCGCGGGCCTTGGCGGCGTCGGCCGCGAAGGCCAAGTTGTCGAGATAGGTTTCCCACAGCCGCGCGGGCTCGGCTCCGGCCGGCCGGACGCCCGCCATCGGGTGGACCATCCGGCAGCCGAGTTGCGCGACATAGTCCAGGGTCGGCTCGATGGTGGAGCGGAAATACGCGACCTTGTCCGGCAGTGCCGCGAAGCCCTTCTCTCCCTTGGAGGCGTCGCCCGCCGGAAAACCGGTCTGGACCAGGGACACGCCGGCCCGCTCGAGCCAGCCCGCGACCTCTGCCGCCGGCGTCGCGAACAGGTTCGGATGCTCCACGGCCCGGAACCCGGCCTTGGCCGCGGCGGCGAACCGCTCGGGCAGGGGCAGCTCCGTAAACAGGAAGCCGCAATGGCCGCTCAGGCGGTCGGAGAAGGCACCGAGCTTCATGGATCAGGCCCTCTCAGCCGTCTCGATCATGGCGCGCATCCGGTCCACCGCCGCATGGGGCGCGGTCAGGACCGGTATAGCGACGGCGGCGCGCACCGCCTCGGCCGCCCGGGAAGTCGAGAAATGCGCCAGCATGATCGCGTCGCAATCGGCCAGGTCCGGCGCCCGCTCGACGATGAGCCGGTTGTGGGTCTCGGCGTCGCCGGCGCGCAGGCGCGCCATGGCGTCGTCCACCAGGATTGTGCGCAGGGTCGCGAGCCGGCCAGACTGGCCGACGAACTCCTCGAACTCGTCGGTCATGGTGCCGATCGAAGGGCCGAAGGTCGCCAGCATGCCGATGCGCTGCCCTTGCGCGATGGCGGCGCGGAACATCGCCTCGTTCGGCTTGAGCACCGGCACCGGCACGGTCTCGATCAGCCGGTCGATGGCCGGCCCGAAGGCCGAGCAGGTGATCAGGATGCCGTCGGCGCCCATGTCGTGGCCGTAGCGCCCGAACCGGACGAACCGGTCGATCATGCCCTCGGAGATCTCGCCGGGTTCCTTGGCCCGGTCGAGGGACAGGCCGTCATCCAGCAGATTGACCGTCTCGGCCTCGGGCCAGCGCTCGGCGAAGGCCGCCTGGATCGGAGCCATCGCGACCGGCGTCGCGTGCAGGAGGACTATGCGGGGGGCCATGCTGTCTCCCGGGATGTGACGCGGTCGGGCATCCGTTCGCTGTTCAGCGTCTTGTAAGCGATTTCAAAGCGGTGGCAAGATATCGCCTATACGCTCGGTCACGGGCCTATCTTCGCGGCGGCGCCGTGCTGGCGCGTAGGATCAGCTCGGCGTCGATTTCGGTGAGCCGCACCACCGGCCGACCCTGCATCCGGGCGATGAGATGGTCGCCGGCGGCGTGGCCGATCTCGGCGGAATGGATCCGGATCGTGGTCAGCGCCGGATCGAGGAAGGGTGCGAAGTCGGAATCGTTGTGGCCGATCACCGAGAGGTCGCCGGGCACGTCGAGCCCCCGGGCGCGGGCCTCGATCATGGCGCCGAAGGCGATCTGGTCGGTGCCGCAGATGATCGCGGTGGGCGGCGGGCCCCCGGCCAGCATCTGGCGGAAGCCATCGCGGCCGCCTCCGATGCCGTAGGAGATCTCGATGTCGTGCTCGGGGGCGAGCGTCAGGCCGCGCGCCGCCAGCGCCTGGGCGATGCCTGTGACGCGGGCGCCCCCGCGGTCGTTGTCCTTGCGCAGGCCGGAGATCACCCCGATCCGGCGATGGCCCAGATCGATCAGGTAGTTCGCCGCCCGGGCCGCGGAGGCGGCGTTGTCGAAGCCGACGCAGGGGCGCTCCCGTGACAGGCTGAAGGTCTGCACCATCGGAATGCCGTGCCGGGCGATGCGGGCGTGAAGATCCGGGTGGTGGATGTCGCCGACCAGCATCAGCCCGTCGACGCCACGTTCCAGCAGGAAGGTCGCCTCGCGCAGCTCGTCCTCGAGGTCGTATCCGGCATTGGTGGCGACCAGGGTGTAGTCGGCCTGCCGCAGCCGCTCCTGGAAGCTCGAGAGGACGCGCACGAACGCCTCGTTCTCGATGTTGGGGACCACGGCGCCGACGGCCATGAACCGGCGGGTAGAGAGCGCCCGGGCCGCACCGTTGGCGACGAAACCGAGATCCTGCGCGGCGCGCATCACCGCGTCCCGCTTGTCGGCCCGGACCCCGGCGGAGCCGTTGAGCACCCGGGAGACCGTCGCGGTCGAGACCCCGGCGCGATGCGCCACGTCCCGCGCCACCGGGCTGCGCGACGGCGGTTCCAGGATCTCATCCGGCCCATCCAACACGGAAATTCGACTCTCCCCCGTACACGCCCGAACCATGCCCTAACCGGCAGGATATTGACACTCTCGGATGACCATGGCTATCTGAAAGCGCTTTCAAAAATGCTGTCGGCCCGCTGGCATCCGGGTCTGGCGGAAAACAGGGAGGAGCGGATGGCGACGTTCGACCAGCCCACTTCGGGTCTGGGGGCTCCCGAGCGCGAGGCCCCCACGGTGGGGCAGGCCGATACCGCGGCCCCCGGCATCGCCGGCCCTCAGGCCCTCGTCACCAGCCTCAAGCGCAGCGACGTGGTCACGCCGTACCGGTTCCGCGGCCTGCTAGCGCTCGACGATTTCGAGCGCCACGCCCGGCGGCTCCTGCCGCACATGATCTTCCAGTACGTGGCCGGCGGGGCCGAAACCGGGGCGGCGCTCGCTCACAGCCGCGGCGCCTACGCCGATTACGCGCTCGTGCCGAGGCTGATGCGCGACACCTCCGGCCGCGACACCGCTACCGAACTGTTCGGCCACACCTACGCGGCGCCCTTCGGGGTCGGGCCGCTCGGCGGGGCGGCGTTCATCGCCTACCGTGGCGACATCGTGCTCGCCGAGGCGGCCAGGCGGATGAACCTGCCGATGATCCTCAGCGCATCCTCGCTGATCAAGTTGGAGGACGTGTACGCCCAGAACCCACAAGCCTGGTTCCAAGGCTACCTGCCGGGCGACCAGACCCGGATCGACCGCCTGCTCGACCGGGTCGCGGCCACCGGCTACCGGACCTTCGTGGTGACCGCCGACACCCCGACGCTCGGCAACCGCGAGCACAACACCCGCAGCGGCTTCTCGATGCCGATCAAGGTCACGCCCAAGGTCGCGTGGCAGAGCGCGACCCACCCGCGCTGGCTGCTCGGTACCGTCGCCCAGACCTTCCTGAAGCACGGCGCCCCGCATTTCGAGAACACCGAGGCCGAGCGCGGTCCGCCGATGATGTCGCAAGGGGCGGTGCGCAACACCATCGCGCGGGACCAGCTCTCGTGGAAGAACCTGGAGGCGATCCGCAAGCGGTGGTCCGGCAACCTCCTCGTAAAGGGGCTCCTCGCCCCCGAGGATGTTGAAATCGCGAAGGACTGCGGCGCCGACGGCATCATCCTGTCGACCCATGGCGGCCGCCAGCTCGACCATGCCATCGCGCCCCTCGACGTGCTGCCGGAGATCGCCGCCAGAAAAGGCAGCCTGAAGATCATCGTCGACAGCGGCATCCGCCGCGGCACCGACGTGATGAAGGCGCTGGCGCTCGGCGCCGACTTCGTCCTGCTCGGCCGGCCGTTCATGTTCGGTGCCGCGCTCGGTGGGGCTGCCGGCGTCGAGCACGCCATGCGGATCCTCAAGGAGGAGCTCAACCGTGACATGGCGCTGATCGGGGTGAATTGCCTGTCCGAGCTGAACCCGGACTTCCTGCGCCGCGTCCCGCGGCGGAGCTGACCCGGAGACCGGCATGACCGACGACGCGCCCCGCCCGCCCCTCGGCCTCGCCTTCGTCGGCTGCTTCACCACCGCGCGCCGCCGGGCCCGGGGCCAGGGCATCGACATCTACCGGGTCGGGGCCGGGCTCGACGACTGGACCCATCTCGGCCGGGTAGATGGCCTGGAGAACCCGTCCTTCCTGGTCACCGATCCCGCCCGCGCCGTGCTCTACACCGTCCGGGGCGACGGCACGTCGGCCACCGCCTTCGCGGTCACGCCGGACGGCACCCTGCGGAGCCTCGGCAGCGCGGAGACCGGCGGCACCAACAGCGTCCACCAGGCGCTCGACCCGAGCGGGCGGTTCCTGATCGTCGCCAACTACGCCAGCGGCTCGGTCGCATTGATGCCGCTCCGACCCGATGGCGGGCTGGAGCCGGCCGCGCAGGTCCTGCCGATGCCGGGCGAGCCCGGCCCGCACCGGACCGAGCAGGCCGGCGCGCACCCGCACCACGTCGTCCTGTCGCCGGACGGTCGCCACGTGCTGGTGCCCGACAAGGGCCTCGACCGGGTCTTCGTCCTCCGCCTCGACGGCGACCAATTGGAAATCGTCACCGAAGCCGTGCTGCGCCCGGGCGCCGGCCCACGCCACATCGCGTTCCACCCCGGCGGTGCGCTCGCCTTCCTGGTCAACGAGCTGGAGTCCACCGTCGCGACCTGCCGGTGGGATGCGGGGACCGGAACGCTCACGCCCCGCCACCTCGTTCCGACGCTGCCCCCCGACTTTTTCGGCGCCAGCACGGCGGCGGCGATCGTGGTCACCCTATGCGGGCGCTTCGTCTACGCCTCGAACCGCGGCCAGGATGGGATCGCGCGCTTCCGGGTAGACGGCGCCCGCCTCGAACCGGCCGGCTGGACGCCATCCGGCGGCCGGGACCCGCGCTTCATGACCCTGGCGCCGGACAGTGGCCGCCTGCTGGTGGCAAACGAGCAGGGCGACAGCCTGACCGAATTCGCCATCGACCCAGGCAGTGGCGACCTCACCCAAACGGGTTCACGCCAGAGCCCGAGCCCATGCACGATCGCGTTCCTATAAAAATACACAACAAAAATATGATGCCTCCGGAGGAAGCCCGATGTTCGCCAAACGATACAGGTTCCTGATCGCGGCTCTGCTGTTTATCGCCGGGATCATCAACTACATGGACCGCGCGGCGCTCGGCGTGGCCGCGCCCTTCGTCAAGCAGGACCTCAACCTGTCGCCTTCCGAGCTTGGGGTGATCTTCAGCACCTTCTTCTTCGGCTACGCCCTGTTCGCCTTCGTCGGTGGACAGCTGGCCGACCGCTACGGCCCGCGCAGCGTCTACACCTGGGCGGCGACCTCCTGGTCAGTCCTGTGCATGCTCACCGGCGCGGTGACCGGCTTCGCCCAGATGTTCGTGGTCCGCGCCCTGTTCGGCTTCGCCGAGGGGCCGATGAACTCGACCACGAACCGGACCATCACCACGTGGTTTCCCCGCGAGGAGACGGCACGCACCATCGGCTTCACCTTCTCCGGGCAGACCGTGGGCAGCGCCATCGCGGCGCCCGTCGTCGGCCTGCTGGCGATCCAGTACGGCTGGCGGGTGGCCTTCGTCGCGATCGGCGCCGTCGGCCTCGTCTGGGTGGTGGCCTGGCGGATCCTGATGACCGACCGCCCCCGGGACAATCCCCGGGTCTCCGCGGAGGAGATCGAACTGGTCGAGCGCAGCCGGGCCGTGTCGCATCTCGCCGCCTCCGACCACGAGCGGTCCCTGCGCGGCTACCTGTTCCTGCCGAGCACGCTGTCGCTGGGTCTCGGTATGTTCGCGGTGAACTACACCCTCTACATCTTCCTCTCGTGGCTCCCGAGCTACCTCACCGACGCCCTGCACATGCCGGTGCAGCAGATGGCGTTCGTGGCCTCGATCCCCTGGGCCTGCGGGTTCGTGGGCTATGTCGGCGGCGGTATCGTCGCCGACCTGCTGTACAAGCGCATGGACGACAAGCTGGCGGCCCGGAAGATCACCACGATCGTGCCGCTCGCCATCGCGGGCGTCGCACTGATCACCGTCAACGCCGCACCGAACGCCGCGGCGGCAGTCGCGCTGATCGCGCTGGCGGTGCTGATGCTGACGAGTTCGGTGCAATCGTGCTGGGCGACGATCCACGAGCTGGTGCCGGAGGCGCGCGTCGGCGGCGTGAGCGGATTCATCCACCTTTTGAGCAACATCTCGGGCATCATCGGGCCGACCGCCACGGGCTTCGCCGTTCAGTATCTCGGCGGCTACGCCAGCGCCTTCGTGATCGCCGCCCTGATCGCCGCGGCCGGCGTCGTCGCGATGGCGGTCTTCGTGAAGCGCCCGCACGACCCGCAGGCGGCCTCGCCACTCAAAGCGGTGAAAACCGCCTGATCCCGGAGCGAACCGATGAACGCCCCCACCGACACGATCCCCGAAAAGCCCGTCCTGCTCACCGGCGCCTCCGGTGCGCTGGGCCGGGTGCTGACGAAGGCGCTCGGCGCGCAGGGCTGGACGCTGCGCCTCACCGACCGGGTGCCGTTTCCCGATCCGCTGCCGGAGGGCGCGCGCTTCCAACTCGCCGACCTTGAGGACGGCCCGGCGATCCTGCGCCTGGCGGAGGGCTGCGGCACGATCCTGCATTTCGGCGGGATCTCGGTGGAGCACCCGTTCGAGACGGTGATCGGCCCGAACATCCGCGGGCTCTACCACGCGTACGAGGCGGCCCGGCGGGAGCGCGCCCGCATGGTGTTCGCCTCCTCCAACCACACGATCGGGTTCCACGAACGCAGCGAGGTCCTGGACGACGACTGCGCCCTCGCGCCCGACGGCTATTACGGCCTGTCCAAGGCCTATGGCGAGCTGATGGGCGGCCTGTACCGGGACAAGCACGGGGTCGAGAGCATCTTCCTACGCATCGGCTCCTGCTTCCCGGAGCCGACGGACGCGCGAATGCTGGCGACCTGGCTGTCCTATGCCGACCTGACCCGGCTGATCACCCGCGCCACCCTGGCTCCGAGCCTTGGGCCGAAGGGCTCGGTGGTGATCTGGGGTGCTTCGAACAACAGCCGCATGACCTGGTGGCGCCGGGACGGGCGCGACGCGATCGGCTGGGCGCCGCAGGACAGCGCCGATGCCTACGCTCCGGCCCTGGAGGGCAAGACCAGCGGCAACCCTGTGATCGAGCGCTACCAGGGCGGCGGCTTCACCGCCCTCGACTATACCCGCACCGCGCCGCCGGCCCGGTGATGACACACCCCGAGACGACCGGAGCCCGCATGGCGGACGACCAGAAAACGACGCGGCTGAAATGCGCCCTGGTGGTGCGGGGCGCCTTCGACGCCCATGTCGTCCCCGCCTTCGCGGCGGCGGGCGGCCGGGCGGCGATCGACTGGGCGCCAACCGCGGTGATCATGAAGGCGCTGCAGGGGGGCGAGACCGCCGACGCGGTGTTCGTGCTCTCCGACGCGATGGATCGGCTGATCGCCGCGGGGCAGGTCGAGCCCGACACCCGGGTCGATGTCGTGCGCTCCCGCTACGGCATCGCCGTGAAGGCCGGGGCGGCGCATCCCGAGATCGGCAGCGTCGAGGCGCTCAAGCGGACGCTCGTGGACGCGCGCTCAGTCGCCTATTCGCGCACCGGCGCCAGCGGCATCTACTTCGCCGGCCTCCTGCCTCGGCTCGGCCTCGCCGAGGCGGTCAACGCTCGGGCGACGATCATCCCGCAGGGTTTCACGGCGGAAAAGCTCGTCTCGGGCGAGGCCGACATTGCAGTCCAGCAGATCAGCGAGTTGATGGTCGTGCCAGGCATCGAGGTGGTCGGGCCATTCCCGGAGCCGGTGCAGGAGGTGACCACCTTCTCGGCCGCGATCCTGCGCGGCACCACCGACCGCGACGGCGCCCTGCGTTTCCTGGCCGGGTTGACCACGCCGGAGGCGGCCGCCGCCTACCGCGCCAGCGGTCTAGAGCCGGCTTTCTGAGACAGCTCGAGACACCTCCACCATCATTGCGAGCGCCGCGACGCAAACCAGGGACACGCATCGCTCGAAGATCGCGTCCTGCACCGGATCGCTCCGCTAGGCCCTCGATGACGGCGCAAAGATAAAACAACATAAAAAACGAGGAAATCATGGTCGCCAGCGAACAGGACCGGATCGTCCGGCAGGTGTTCTTCAGGCTGATGCCGCTGCTCTTCATCGGCTACGTCATGGCCTATATCGACCGGATCAACGTCGGCTTCGCGGCCCTGCGGATGAACGCCGATCTCGGTATCGGGCCGGCCGTGTTCGGGCTCGGCGCCGGGATCTTCTTCATCGGCTATTTCATCTTCGAGGTGCCGAGCAACCTGATCCTCGAGAAGGTCGGCGCCAGGCGCTGGATCGCCCGGATCATGATCACCTGGGGCCTGCTCTCGGCCGCGATGATGTTCGTGCAGGGCTCTACCAGCTTCCTGATCCTGCGTTTCCTGCTCGGCGCGGCCGAGGCCGGGTTCTACCCGGGGGTGATCCTCTACCTGACCTATTGGTTCCCCAAGGCGTATCGCGCCCGGATCTTCGGTGCCTTCGCAGTCGGCATCCCGGTTTCGCTGGCGATCGGCGCCCCGCTCTCGACCACGATCATGCAGCTCGACGGCACCCTGGGCCTCAAGGGCTGGCAGTGGCTGTTCCTGCTGGAGGGCATCCCGACTACCCTATTCGGCTTCGTGTTCCTGGCCCTGATCCCGGACCGGCCGAAGGACGCGCACTGGCTCGCGCCGGCCGACCGCACCGCCCTGCAGACCCTGATCGATTCCGAGCAGAGCAGCGTCGCCGGCACCCACGGGACCAGCCTGCGGACGGCCCTCTCGGATCCGCGGCTGATCGCGCTATCCTTCATCTACTTCGCCAACACCGGCGCCAATCTCGGACTGGCGTTCTTCCTGCCGCAGATCCTCAAGAGCACCGGCCTGTCCGACATGCAGACCGGCCTGATGACGGCAGTCCCGTACGTCTTCGGCGTGGTCGGCGGCCTCACGGTCGGCTGGATCTCGGACCGCTACGACGACCGCCGGATCACCTTGGCGACGGCGCTTGGCCTCACGGCGACCGGGCTTGCGCTCGCCGGCGTCGCCACCGGCTCGCTCTGGGCGGTGGCGTTCATGGCGCTCGCCGCCGCCGGGCTCTACGGGGCGAAGGCGCCGTTCTGGGCGCTCCCCTCCGTGTTCCTGAGCGGCAGCGCGGCGGCGGGCGGAATCGCGCTGATCAACTGCATCGGCAATCTCGGCGGCTTCGTCGCCCCCTCGATGGTCGGATGGATCCGCGAGACCACCGGAAGCTTCGAGGCCGGCCTGTACTTCCTGGCCGCGTTGGCACTCTCGGCCGTGGTGGTGACGCTTCTGGTGGTCAACGACCGCTTCGGCGACGCGCGCCGGTCGCCCGGTGTCGCAGCCATCCCGGTCGCGGCGCCCCGGACCTGACAGGGGGCGCCGCTGTTTTCGACGGCGGCTCTATTGTCGCCCTTGGGGGGCGCCCGGGCTTCGCGACCGCAAAAAAGTCCTTATGCTCGTGCTGTCCGGACGCCCAATCGTGTCCGAACGGATCGCCCCCTTCATGCTGAAGACAGCCTTCGTTGCCGCCCGCGACCGTCAGAGGCTGTCGGAGATCGCGTCGATCCTGATCGGCTTCGGCGTCACGCGCGTCGTGGACCGCCTCGGCCTGCGCTACCTGCCGCTGCTGCCGCGCCGCCGGCCGCGGGTCGACGTCACCCGGCTATCCGAACCCGAGCGCCTGCGCCGGGCGATCGAGGCGCTCGGCCCGACCTTCATCAAGTTCGGGCAGGTTCTGGCGAGCCGGCCGGACCTGCTGTCGCCCGCCTGGACCGAGGAGTTGCAGAAGCTCCACAGCCAGGTCGTGCCGGTGTCGTGGGAGCAGATTGGCCCGCAGCTCGAGCAGGATATCGGCGCCCCGCCCAACGAGGTGTTCGCCGAGTTCGACACCAACCCGATCGCCTCCGCGTCGATCGCCCAGGTCTACCGGGCGCGCCTGCACACGGGCGAGGACGTGATCGTCAAGGTGCTGCGTCCGAACCTGCGCAAGATCATCGAGGCGGATCTGCGCCTGATGGCCCACGGCGCCCGGATCGTCGAGAACGAGTGGCCGGACATGGCCCGCTACCAGCCGCGGGAGCAGATGCGCCATCTCGCCGACGGCCTGAACGGCGAGCTCGACCTGCTCAACGAGGCGCGCAACTGCGAGCTGCTGGCGCAGATCTTCGTGGACCGCGACGACATCGTCTTTCCGAAGATCCACTGGGAATATTGCTCCGAGCGGGTCTTGGTCCAGGACTTCATCCACGGCATCCCGCCCAACGACGAGGCGGCGCTCCGCGCGGCCGGGCTCGACAAGAAGCTGCTCGCCCAGAAGGGCACCGACGCCTTCCTGCAGATGGCGCTGATCGAGGGTGTCTTCCACGCCGATCCGCACCCCGGCAACATGCTCGCGATGCCGGGCAATAAGATCGGCTTCATCGATTTCGGCATCATCGGCCGGCTGTCGCAGCGGCGGCGCTCGCAGCTGCTGGTCCTGATCGGCGCGATGCTCAAGCAGGATGCCGACGGCCTGATGGCCGTGCTCCTCGACTGGACCGGCACCAGCAACCCGGACCTGACCAAGCTTCAGGTCTCGGCCACGTCCTTCGTGGAGAGCCACTCCTCGATCCCGCTGAACCTCGGGCTGGTGCTCACCGACTTCATGAACATGGCCCGCGAGAACGACCTCGCGATGCCCACCGACCTGGCGATCCTGTTCAAGGGCCTGGTCACCGCCGACGGCGTGATGCGCCACCTCGATCCGGATTTCGACCTGTTCGCCGCGGCCGGACCGACCGTCAAGGCGAGCATGCAGACGCAGTTCTCGCTCGGCGCCCTCAAGCAGAAGGCCGAGGCCCTGGGTGTCGGCCTCTACGGCGCGGCCTCCGAACTGCCGACCCTGATCCACCTGATGCTGGTGCGCCTGAAGCAGGGCCGCGTCACCGTCGAGATCGAGATCAAGGGCCTGGACAAGGTCACCCGCGGCATCGAGCGGGCTGCCGCCCGGGTCGCGGTCGCCCTGGTGGTGGCCGCCTTCGCCACCCAGCTGGCGCCCCGGCTGATCGACCTCGGCACGCCGGTCTTCGTCTCGATCGGGCTGGTGATCTTCATCCTCGGCATCGGCTGGCTGGTGCTGCTGATGCGAAACAAGTGATCGGTTTCGTCGCTATCGGACGCGGCGAAACTAGTTGTCGGCCGGTGCCGAATACACAGTTCGTTTGATTATCCGGAATCTCGTGTTAGCCTCGGGAACCCTTCGATTCGCGGGGTTGCGAGCGGGGTGCGCCACCAGAAGCGGTTCGATCCGCCGGCGCCTCCGGGCCTCGACATCGCGTCGCCGCACCTGGCCTTCGGTGGGTCCCCCATGGCGCGCGCCGCGGGGGTGGACGCTGAGATGGGGGGCGAGCGATGGATGCGGGCCTCATGCTGGCGCGCGCGGACGGGACGGATCGACGCCTGGACGCGCTCGAAGCGGAGAACATCCGCCTGAGGGCCCTGCTGATGCAGGCCACCGGCCAGGCGGATTCGGAACGGCAGCGCAGTCGGCGCCTCGGCCGCATCATCGAGGCCGCGAGCCGCGTCGAGGCCGGCCGCCTCGGCCGTGAGCCGTGGCAAGCCTCCGGGCCCCAATCGCTGCACCACCACGCCCTGGACGATGCCGCCGCGTGGTCGGCGCCGTCCTGGGCCGGTGAGCTGACCGCCCCCGGGATGCTCCAGGCCGCCGCGGATGTCCTGGAGGTGCTCGACCGCGACGGACGCGTGATCACCGCGGGCGAGAATGGCCCGGCCTGCCTGTGTGTCCGGAACCCTGCGGACACGATCGGGCGTCCCTGGATCGAGATCTGGACTCGCGACGAGGACCGCGAGGCGGTGGCAGGGGCCCTGGACAAGGCGCGCCTTGGCGGCGCGAGCCGCTTCCAGGCCAAGCTGGAGACCGGCCGGTCCGCCACGTGGTGGGACATCGCGGTCACCCCCGTGGGCGGCCAGCGTGGCCATCCCGAGCGGATCCTGGCCGCGTCCCGGGACATCACCGAGCTGAAGCTCACCGAAGCGCGCCAGACCCTGCTGATGCAGGAGCTGTCCCATCGGATGAAGAATACCCTGGCCATGGTCCAGGCGGTTGCGGCGCAGACCCTGCGCAACGCCGGTTCGCTGGAGGCGGCCGGGGAAGCGCTGGCCGCGCGGCTGCTGGCGCTGGCCCAGGCCCACGACGTGCTGCTGCAGGGCTCTTTCGCGGCGGCCTCCCTGGTCGGCCTGGTCGAGGGGGCGGTGTCCCTGCACGGCGACGGCGTCGCGGGCCGGTTCCGGGTCGAGGGCGAAGACCTCACCCTCGGCCCGCGTCACGGCATGGTGCTGGCGCTGATGTTGCACGAACTCGGCACCAACGCCGCCAAGTACGGCGCGCTCTCGGTGCCCACAGGACAGGTGCTGATCGCCTGGGAGATCGCAGGCTCGGGTGACGGCGCCACCCTGCGGTTCCGCTGGGAGGAGGTCGGCGGCCCGCCGGTCGAACCGCCGACCCGGACCGGGTTCGGGACGCGGCTGATCGCCCGCAGCCTGGCCCACAGCTTCGGGGGGACGGCCCGGTTGACCTACCCGCCGACCGGGGCCGTGCTGACTTTCGAGGCGCCGCTGGCCGCCGTGACGGCCGGCTGACGGTCAGCGGGCCGCGTGCGTTTCTTCGCGCAGATCGCGCAGGGCCGTGATAGTCTCGTCGCGCAGGCTTCGGAGATGTGCCAGTTGCGCCGCAAGGTCGCCGCCGCCGAGCTTCGCGGCCTGCTCGAAGGCCCGGCAGGCCTGGGACAAGTCCGAGCAGCCGAGCATCCCCGACATCGAGACGAGGGTGTGGGCTTCCCGGGCGTAGGCGGCCTCGCCCTGGTCCACGCCGTCGAAGGCCGTGGCGAGGCTCGTGGCGAAGCGATCGAGCAGGCGCGCGAGCTTCTCGGTGCCGATCACACCTTCGAGTTCGTCGAGCGCGGCCCGATCGACGCGGGACTGTGACACCATCTTCTCCGGCAGCGAATTTTCGGTACGCCTCGACAGAAGCGTGCAATCGCCGCGAGGTCCAGCGGCCGATTCCGATCGCACCGGTATGTGCCACCGTTTCCACAGCGTGCCCACCCGGTTATCGGCTGCGCGGGGGCGGCGGGCGCCCCGGAGGACCCTGCGCCGTGACGGCCTATAGCCTACGCGCCCGGCTGCTCGCCTTGTGGATCCTGCTGCTGGCCTCGGCGGCGGCCACCGCCTACCTCATGTTCGGGTTCTACAGCCAATCCACCGCCGTCCAGGTCGCGCAGGCGGAGGTGGCGGTTGGGCGGGCCTGCCGGGAGATCATCGACCGCTACGCCGCTCTGACCCGCCGGACCAAGGGTAACATCCCGCGGAGCGAGCTCGGCGGCACCGTCGGGGCGGCGCTCGAACTCTTCCCGGGCATTGAGGGTGGGGTCTGGAGCGCCGCGGACGGCCCTGTCGCCTACGCGTACCCGACCTACGAGGGCACCGGGCCGAAGACCGACCTCCCCGAGGCCGAGCGCGACAGCATCGCGGGGGTGAATGCCCAGGCCCTGCGGGTGGACCACGCCGTGGCGTTCCGCCGGCCGAGCCGCACGCAGGTGCTGCTGGTCCAGGGCTGCCCGCTGCACGGACCCGAACCCGGGCTGACCGCCTGGACCATGGGCCGCGCCCACGTCAACGACGGGCCCGCCTACACGCGCTTCCTTGCCGGCCTAGGCTTCCTGGCCGTGACCGTGCTGGGGTCGGCCGCATTCCTCGGATGGTTCCTGTACGGGTTCTCGGGCCGGATCGCCCGGTTGGAGGCCGCACTGGCCGCGCCCCGGCCGGACGGCGAGGACCTGCCGCGGTTGCAACGGACCGGCGAGCGTGAGCTCGACCGGCTGGTCGATGCCCTCAACGCCGCAGGCGGGCGCCTCCGCGAGGCGCAGGCG
>NZ_VRVD01000380.1:0-4571 GCF_008040015.1 Methylobacterium sp. WL18
TCACCCGGCGGCCGGCTGTCGGCGCGCGGGGGATCGAGAGGGGATCGGGAGGCGAACCGCCGCACGGCGCCCGCGCCACCGCCCCCGTCCCGACGCGTTGGACCGGCACCAGCCAAGAGGAGCCAGCATGTCAGGCAAGCACCCGAAGACCGATACGCCCACGGACGCCGACCTCAAGGGCAATCCCGGGATCGGCACCTCGAAGGGGATGAGCGGCGCCGACCCGGAAGATCTCGAGGCGGATTCGACCTTCGAGGGCGACGTCGAGAACGAGACCAAGCCGGACGGCGGCATCAATCCGAACCACCGCCCGCGCAAGAACGCCTGATCCGAGACGCCCGGGCCTGCCCGGCCCGGGCTTCTCGACGTCAGCGGGCGCGGGCCGGGACCTTCGGCCGCTGCGGCGCGGCGGTCCCATCGGTGAGGAAGCCGACGCCCGGGCCGCCTGAGGACACGTAGAGCTGCGGCGGGCTCGCGGTGTAGCCCCGCAGCAGGATCGCGTTGGCGGCCCCGAAGGACGCCGTGCTGTCGGCGCGGGCGGCACCCACCGGGACGCCGAGCAGCAGGGCGGCGGCCAGGGCCAGGGAGATCGGCTTCGTCATTGGGGCGGGACCTTCGGTTCGTGGGGTGGCGGGCAACGCCGGCCCCACCGGATCGCTCCTATCTGTGGTTGATGAGTCGCACCTGACGTGTGGCGCCGCACAGCCCTCGCGCGAGCACCATGGACCGGCCCAGGCGGATCAGAGCCCGAGCCCGAGCTGCAGCGGCTCCTCCTTCTCCCCCTGCTCGAACCCCGAGAGCGCGATCCCGATCAGCCGCGCGCTGCGCCGGAGGGGGAACAGGCCGGAGAGCAGGTCCAGCCCGATCCGCTCCAGGGCGGCCCGGTCGGCCACCGGGGCGGGGAGGGACTTCGCCCGGGTGACCTGGGCGAAGTCCGAGAACTTGAGCTTCAGGGTCACGGTCCGGGCGCGCATGCCCTTGACCTCGGCCCCGCCCCAGACCTTGTCGAACAGGGGCGCGAGCCGCTCGGCCAGGGTGGCGAAGGCCGCCGTATCCTCCGAGAAGGTGGTCTCCGCCCCGATCGACTTCCGCACCCGGTGGGCGCGGACCGGCCGCATGTCGAGTCCGCGGGCGACCGCGTGGTAATAGGCCCCGGCCGACCCGAAGGTTTCGCGTAGGCGGTCCGGATCCCAGGCGCGCAAATCGGCCCCGGTCTCGATGCCGAGGCGCTTCATCTTCGCCTCGGTGACCGGCCCGACCCCGTGGAACCGGCCGATCGGCAGGGCGGCCACGAAATCCGGCCCCATGGACGGGGTGATCACGAACAGGGCGTCGGGCTTCCGGTAGTCGGAGGCGACCTTGGCCAGGAACTTGTTGTACGAGACCCCGGCCGAGGCGACGAGGCCGGTGCGTTCCAGGATCTCGGCCCGGATCGCCTTCGCGACGGCCGTCGCGGTGGGAAGTCCCAAAAGATTCTCGGTGACGTCGAGATAGGCCTCGTCCAGGGCGACCGGCTCGATCACCGGCGTGTGCCGGGCGAACACCGCCCGGATCTCCTCCGAGACCGCCCGGTAGACCTCGAAGCGCGGCTTCACGAACAGCAGGTCCGGGCAGAGCCGCCGGGCGGTGGCCGACGGCATGGCCGAGCGCACGCCGAACCGCCGCGCCTCGTAGCTCGCCGCCATCACCACGCCGCGCTCCCGGGAGCCGCCGACAGCGAGCGGCAGCCCGCGCAAGCCGGGATCGTCGCGCTGCTCCACGGAGGCGTAGAACGCGTCCATGTCGATATGGATGATCTTGCGGAGCGCGACCTCCGGATCCATCGCGGCCTCGAGGTCCGGGCTGAAGTTCCTGCTATGTTCCAGACATGCCAGACCGGACGCCCGGGTCAACCGATCCGATCCGACGACGCACAGGGGATCGCGTGCAATCCGGAAAAATCAGGTCACGCTGCCGTAGAGGTCGTAGGCGTCGGCCCGGTCGATCTTCACGGTGACGATGTCGCCGGAGCGCACCGGGCGCCGGAACGCGGCGTGGACGGTGCCGTCGATCTCGGGGGCGTCGGCCTTCGACCGGCCCTTGGCGATCCCGCCCTCGACGGAATCGACGATCATGGCCAGCCGCTTGCCGACCTTGGCCCGCTGGAGCCGGAGCGAGATCGCGTTCTGCGTCTCCATGAACCGGCGCTTGCGCTCGGCCTTCAGCTCCGGCGGCACGAGGTCGCCCAGGGCGTTGGCGGTGGCGCCGGCCACCGGCTCGTACTCGAAGCAGCCGACGCGCTCGAGCCTGGCCTCCTGCAGCCAGGCCAGCAGCTCCTCGAACTCGGCCTCGGTCTCGCCCGGGAAGCCGACGATGAAGGTCGAGCGGATCGCGAGGTCCGGGCAGGTCTGCCGCCAGCTGCGGATCCGGTCGAGCTGGCGCTCCTGGTTGCCGGGCCGGCGCATCCGCTTGAGCACGGAGGGGCTGGCGTGCTGGAGCGGCATGTCAAGGTAGGGGAGCACCTTGCCCTCGGCCATCAGCGGGATGACCTCGTCCACGTGCGGGTAGGGGTAGACGTAGTGCAGCCGCACCCAGGCCCCGAGCTCGCCGAGCTCCTGGGTCAGGTCGTAGAACTTCGCCCGCACGCTCCGGTCGCGCCACGGGCTCTCGGCGTAGCGGATGTCGACCCCGTAGGCGCTGGTATCCTGCGAGACGACCAGCAGCTCCTTCACGCCGGCCTTGACCAGCTTCTCGGCCTCCCGCAGCACGTCGCCGGCCGGGCGGCTGACGAGGTTCCCGCGCAAGCTCGGGATGATGCAGAAGCTGCAGCGGTTGCTGCAGCCTTCCGAGATCTTCAGGTAGGCGTAGTGGCGCGGGGTGAGCTTGATCCCCTGCGGCGGCACCAGGTCGAGGAACGGGTCGTGGGCCGGGGGCACCGCCTCGTGGACCGCCGCCACCACGGATTCGTAGGCCTGCGGCCCGGTCACGGCGAGCAGGTCCGGGTATTTCGCGCGGATCTCTTCCGGCTGCGCGCCCATGCAGCCGGTGACGATCACCCGGCCGTTCTCGGCCATGGCCTCGCCGATCGCCGAGAGCGATTCCGCCTTGGCCGAATCGAGGAACCCGCAGGTGTTGACGATCACCACGTCGGCCCCGTCGTGGCGGCGGGCCAGCTCGTAGCCCTCGGCGCGCAGGTGCGTGAGGATCCGCTCGGAATCGACCAGCGCCTTGGGGCAGCCCAGCGACACGAACGAGATCTTCGGGGCAGCCCCGGGGACGGCGTCCCGGGGGGCGGGGGTGGCGGTTGCGGTCATGGTCGCATTCGGAAGACGGGTTGGACGCCACCCTCGCGTGCGGCCGGTGGATCGGGTCGCACGGCGCGCGAGGACAGGCATTCGGGATCGCGCCCCTATAGCGGTTCTAACGCGGTCGCGCGAGACCGGCCGCCGCAGGGGTACCCGACCCCGCGCGGGAGGCTCGGCGCAGCAGGCACGCCACATCGCCGAAACGCGTCTGTCGGCAGGGCTTTGCAGGCGGATCCTGAGACCCCACATCAGGTGCGGCCCGCCGTCTCCCGCCCCCGGGACGGGCCCCGACCGCTCGCGACGGGCGGGGCCTTGCGCGGAACTGCCGCTTTCCCCGCGGCATCGCCTGTGCAACGGCAGCGTGCGGGGCGCGTGCCCTCAGGACATGAGCCCGAACCCGGTCATGTGGACCCGAGAGATCCCCTTCGTCGATCCCGTCGCGGCGGCCGCCCGGCTGCGGCCCCTGCCGGATCTCGCCTTCCTCGACAGCGCCATGCGGCACGACGCGCTGGGGCGGCACTCGATCGTGGCCGCCGACCCGTTCGCGCGCTTCCGGTTCCGGGACGGGCGCGCGACGCTGGACGGGCGTCCGGTGCCGGGCGGCCCGTTCGCGGCTTTGCGGGCCTGCCTGGCGCCCTACCGGGTCGAGCCCGATCCGGACAACCCGTTCCCGGGCGGGGCGATCGGCTACCTCGCGTATGACCTCGGCGCGCAACTGGAGCGGGTCGCGGCCCCGGCCCGGCGGGCGGGGCTGACCGACGACATCGCATTCAACCTCTACGACACGGCGCTGGTGATCGACCACGCCGCAGGCACCTGCCGGCTCGTCACGACGGGATTTCCCGAGACCGAGCCGGCCGCCCGGCGGGCCCGCGCCGAGGCGCGGATTTCCGCCTTCGCCGACCGGCTCGGGGCGGAGACGGCACCGGCAGACGCGCCACGCCAACTCATGAAAAACCTCGCGTGGCGCTCGAACTTCGACCGGCAAAGCTATGAGGCGGCTGTCGAAAAGGTCCGCGCCTATATCCGGGCGGGCGACATCTACCAAGCCAACATCGCCCAGCGCTTCAGCGCCGACCTGCCGGCGGGCTTCGACCCGTTCGCGCTCTACCGGCGCCTGCGCGCCACCAACCCGGCGACCTTCGGGGCCTATCTGGAACTCGCCGGCCTGACCGTCGCGTCGTCCTCGCCCGAGCGCTTCATCCGGCTCGACGGTCGCCACGTCGAGACCCGGCCGATCAAGGGCACCGCCCGCCGGCTCGACGACCCGGCGGCCGACCGGGCGGC
>NZ_VRVD01000381.1:0-4569 GCF_008040015.1 Methylobacterium sp. WL18
CCTCGATGTACAGGGCGGTCCAGGGCGCGTGCAGCCGGTCGGCGACGCGCTTGGCGTAGCGCACCAGGCCGGCCGAGCGCGGATCGGCGCTGATGCAGACCAGCACCCGCTCGCCGGCGCTCCAGGGCCCCGCGATGGCGTTGGCCTGCATGTGGCTGAGGAGTTCGTCGTCGACCCGGTCGGCGGTGCGGCGTAGGGCCAGCTCGCGCAGGGCCGTGAGGTTGCCGCGGGAGAAGTAGTGCTTCAGGGCGCGCTCGGCGTTGGTCGGGACGTAGACCTTGCCGTCCTTGAGCCGCTGGATTAGGTCGTCCGGATTGAGGTCGACCACCTCGATGTCGTCCGCCCGGTCGAGGATGCCGTCCGGCACGGTCTCGCGCACGCGGATGCGGGTGATCTGCGCCACCACGTCGTTGAGGCTCTCGACATGCTGGATGTTGAGCGTCGTGTAGACGTCGATGCCGGCGTCGAGCAGTTCCTCGACGTCCTGGTAGCGCTTCGGGTGGCGGGATCCCGGCGCGTTGGTGTGGGCGAGCTCATCCACCAGCGCGAGGGCCGGCCTCCGGGTCAGGAGGGCGTCGAGATCCATCTCGTCGAGCGTGGTGCCGTGGTAGGGCACGGTGCGGCGCGGGACGATCGTGAACCCGTCGAGCAGCGCCTCGGTCTCGGCCCGGCCGTGGGTCTCGACGACGCCCACCACCACGTCGAGGCCGGCTTCGCGCCGAGCGCGGCCGATGGTGAGCATCTCGAAGGTCTTGCCGACCCCGGGGGCGGCCCCCAGGAAAACCTTCAGCCGGCCGCGGGTCCGCGACTCCCGGCGCGCCGTTTCCAGCAGCGCCTCGGGGGTGGGACGGGTCGGGTCTCGGCCGGTCTCGCGCATGGTTCTTTCAGGGTACCCGCGGTCAGCGCGACACGGATGGGGTTCGCATCGGGCCGGATTCCCGCCGCTCCGGTCTCGCACGCGGCAATCCCTTCCACGTTGCAGGTCGTGGTGCGGAAGGACGTTTCGCCGCCTCAGAACATGCCATTCGGATTGGCGGAGGTCTCCGGGAGGATTTGAAGCACGTCCCAGTGCTCGACGATCTTCCCGTCGGCATCGAGCCGGAACATGTCCATGGTCGCGTAGTCGTGGCCGCCGGGCCAGCGCTGGAGACAGTGAAGAACCACGAATTCGCCCTCGGCGACGGCGCGCTTGATCTCGACGCGCTTACCAGGCCATTCCCGCGCCATGCGTTCGAAATAGGTGATGAACCCGTCTTTTCCGGTCGCCACATGTGGATTGTGCTGGACGTACTCGGCCCCTGCGTAACGCTCGATTGCCTTCCGCGGACGACAATCGTTGAACATCAGCTCATAGAAGGCGATCACGTCCGCCTTTCGCTGCACAAGGTCGCTCATGACATCTCGAGAGTTCTGACGATCGCGGGATACCAGGTCGGTGCCGGCAAGAGCGTCCGCGCGGGAAGCCCCTGAGCCGTCCATCGATCGATCACGATACCAGCGTGGGTCGCCTGCGAATACCGTTCAGTCCAGCGGTTGGATTGAGGCCGGCTCAAGAAGCCGCCTTACGAACAGACTCAAAACGTGCCGGTTCTCGAGCTGTCTCGACCGTCCGATCCGTTGGGCCGCCGGCCTTCGGGTGCAGCTGCATCGTCCCGCGAGGATGGATCGGAACGATGCCGTGCGTCCTGGATGGCCGTTCAGCGCCCACCCAACCCATCCAGCGCAAGGTTCAGCGCCAGCACGTTCACCCGTGGCTCGCCGAGCAGCCCGAGCGTGCGGCCCTCGCTCTGCGCGGCGACGAGCTGGCGCAGGCGGTCCTCGGGCAGGTTGCGGGCCTTGGCGACCCGCGGCACCTGGAACAGGGCGGCGTCGGGCGAGATATCCGGGTCGAGGCCCGAGCCGCTCGCCGTGACGAGATCGACCGGGACAGGCCGGCCGGGATTTTCCGCCGTCAGCGCGTCCCGGTCGCCCTTGACCCGCTCGGCCAGCGCGGCGCTGGTCGGGCCGAGGTTGGAGCCCGCGGAATTGGACGCGTTGTAGGGCGCCGGCACGGTCTTCGACGGATCGGCCGGGTCCGCGGCGCTCGTGGCCGAGGGACGGCCGTGGAAGTAGGTGGCGCCGGTGAAGTTTTGGCCGATCAGGCCCGAGCCGACGACATGGCCGTCGCGCTCGATCAGGCTGCCGGCGGCACGCGCGGGGAAGATCAGGCCGGCGAGGCCGGTGACGGCGAGCGGGTAGGCGAGGCCGGTGATCGCCGTGAGGACGGTGAGCAGGACCAGGGCGGGGCGAAGCTGGCTGAGCATGGCGGGTCTCCGAGGGGGCGGTTCAGGCGAGGTGCAGGGCGGTGACGGCGAGGTCGATCGCCTTGATGGCGGCGAACGGAACCAGCACGCCGCCGAGCCCGTAGATCAGCAGGTTCCGGCGCAGCAGCGCGGCGGCGCCGACGGCCCGGTAGGTCACGCCCCGGAGCGCCAGGGGGATCAGCGCCACGATGATCAGCGCGTTGAAGATGATCGCCGACAGGATCGCGCTCTGCGGCGAGGCGAGACCCATCACGTTGAGCGCCTGGAGCTGCGGGTAGAGCCCGAGGAACATCGCGGGGATGATCGCAAAGTACTTCGCCACGTCGTTGGCGATGGAGAAGGTGGTCAGCGCTCCGCGGGTCATCAGCAACTGCTTGCCGATGCCGACGATCTCGATGAGCTTGGTGGGGTCGCTGTCCAGATCGACCATGTTGCCGGCCTCGCGGGCCGCCACCGTGCCGGTGTTCATGGCGACGCCGACATCGGCCTGGGCGAGGGCCGGGGCGTCGTTGGTGCCGTCGCCGCACATGGCGACGAGCTTGCCCTGCGCCTGCTCCTGGCGGATCAGCGCCAGCTTGTCCTCAGGGGTGGCCTGGGCGAGGAAGTCGTCCACGCCGGCCTCCGCGGCGATGGCGGCGGCGGTCATCGGATTGTCGCCGGTGATCATCACCGTGCGGATGCCCATCCGGCGCAGCTCGGCGAAGCGCTCGCGGATTCCGCCCTTCACGATGTCCTTCAGGTAGACGACACCGAGCAGCCGGCCGTCGCGGGCCACCGCGAGCGGCGTTCCGCCGGCCTTGGCGATCTCCTCCGCGATGGCGCGGATCTCGGCGACGGAGTCGGGCTCCGCCTCCGGCTGGTAGGCGAGCGCCGCGTTCGAGCCCCGGCTCGCCATCGGCTGCGCCGAGACCGAGGCGATCACCGCCTCGACCGCGCCCTTGCGGATGGAGATTCCGTCGAGATCGACGCCGCTCATGCGGGACTGCGCGGTGAACGGCACGAAGCTGGCATTGAGGCCGGCCATGTCGCGGGCGCGGATGCCGTAGGCGTCCTTGGCCAGCACCACGATCGAGCGGCCCTCCGGGGTCTCGTCGGCCAGCGAGGCCAGCTGGGCCGCGTCCGCCAGATCCTGCTCGGTGACGCGGGCCACCGGCCGGAACGCGGTCGCCTGGCGGTTGCCGAGCGTGATCGTGCCGGTCTTGTCCAGCAGCAGGGTGTCCACGTCGCCCGCCGCCTCGACGGCGCGGCCCGACAGGGCGAGCACGTTGAAGCGCACCAGCCGGTCCATGCCGGCGATGCCGATCGCCGAGAGCAGGGCGCCGATCGTGGTCGGGATCAGGGTGACGAACAGTGCCACGAGAACGATCAGCGGGATCGCACCGCCGGCATAGGACGCGAAGCTCGGGATCGAGGCCACCGCGAACACGAACACGAGGGTGAGCCCGGCGAGCAGGATGTTCAGGGCGATCTCGTTGGGAGTCTTCTGCCGCGAGGCGCCCTCGACCAGGGCGATCATCCGGTCGACGAAGGTCGAGCCGGCGGCCGCGGTGATCCGCACCCGGATCTCGTCGGAGAGCACCTGCGTGCCGCCGGTCACGGCCGAGCGGTCGCCGCCGGATTCGCGGATGACCGGAGCGGATTCGCCTGTGATCGCCGCCTCGTTGACCGAGGCGACGCCCTGGATCACCTCGCCGTCGGAGGGAATCAGGTCGCCGGCCTCGACCAGCACCACGTCGCCGACCCGGAGGCTGGTCCCCGGGACGGTCTCGTAGCGACCGCCCGGACCGGTGAGGCGCTTGGCCATCGTCTCGGTGCGGGTGCGCCGCAGGCTGTCGGCCTGGGCCTTGCCGCGCCCCTCGGCCAGTGCTTCGGCGAAGTTGGCGAAGACCAGGGTGAACCACAGCCACAGGATGATCTGGCCGGAGAACAGCAGGTCGCCGGCGCCGGTGGCGATGTCGCGGACGAACAGCACGGAGGTGAGCGCGGCCACGACCTCGACCACGAACATGACCGGGTTGCGGATCATCGCGCGCGGATCGAGTTTTTTCACGGAGCCGACGAGGGCGGGTCCGACGAGTGCAGGGCTGAACAGGGATGCGGTCTGGCGGGACATGGATCGGGTGTCCGAAGCGGGGCGGGGAGGCCCGTCGCGCGGGCCTCGGGATGCGTCAGGGAGCGGGGGTGCCGACGGTCAGCGCGTGGGCGGCCATCAGGGCGAAGGCGGCGAGCAGGAGCACGCCGAGCAGCGCCAGGACGAGGTCGGAGG
>NZ_VRVD01000382.1:0-4545 GCF_008040015.1 Methylobacterium sp. WL18
GCGGAGGCCGGGGAGGTGCCGGTCGGGGCGGTGGTCGTGCGCGACGGCGTGGTGCTGGCCGTCGCCCACAATCGGCCGCGGGCACTGCACGATCCGACAGCCCATGCCGAGATCCTGGCGATCCGCGCAGCCTGCGCTTCCATCGGCGACGAGCGGCTGTCCGGCTGCGATCTCTACGTCACCCTCGAACCCTGTCCGATGTGCGCCGGCGCGATCTCGTTCGCCCGGATCCGGCGGCTCTATTACGGCGCCCCCGACCCCAAGGGCGGCGGCGTCGAGCACGGACCGCGGGTGTTCAACCAGCCGACCTGCCACCATGCCCCGGAGGTCTATGGCGGGTTCCGCGAAACCGAAGCGGCCGCGCTGCTGCGGACATTCTTCGCCGGGCGGCGCGCGTGAGGGCTGAAACGAGCGGGGGCTTGAACAAGCGTCGCCGCGCGGCATCCTGACGGGATCGAACGGAGCGTTGGCCCATGACCCCGCATTATTCCCGCGCGCTGATCGTCGGAGCCGGCTCCGGCCTCAGCGCGTCGCTCGCCCGGCTGCTGGCGGCGGACGGGCTGAAGGTCGGCCTCGCCGCCCGCGACGTCGACAAGCTGGCTTCCCTGGCGGCCGAGACCCGCGCCGCAATCCACGCCTGCGATGCGAGCGATCCCGGCCAGGTCGAAGCCCTGTTCGCCCGGATGGAGCCGGCGCTGGGCGGTCCGCCCGACGTGGTGGTCTACAATGCAAGCGGGCGGCTGCGCGGGCCCGTGGTCGACCTCGATCCCGCAGCGGTGGCGCAGTCGCTGATGGTGTCCGCGTATGGCGGCTTCCTGGTGGCGCAGGCGGCCGCCCGGCGGATGCTGCCGCACCGGCACGGGGCGATCCTGCTCACAGGCGCGTCGGCCAGCGTGAAGGGTTTTGCCGGCTCGGCCCCCTTCGCGATGGGCAAGTTCGCCCTGCGGGGCCTCGGACAGAGCCTCGCCCGCGAACTGCAGCCGCAGGGCATCCACGTCGCCCACGTGGTGATCGACGGCGCCATCCGGAACCCGGCGCGCGGCGGTGAGCCAGCGGACGCGCCCGACAGCCACCTCGATCCGGATGCCATCGCCCGCGCCTACCGCGACCTGCTGCGCCAGGATCGCAGCGCCTGGACCACGGAGCTCGAGCTGCGCCCCTGGGTCGAACGATTCTGAGAACGGTTCAGGGATTCACGCGCACGCCGAGCAGGAAGGTGTTGTCGCGGAAGCTCGATCCCGCCACCGTGCTGTCGATCTGCTGGTAGATGTACGTGCCACGCAAGGTCAGCCAGCGGGTGAACCGGTAATCGAGGCGCGCCGTGGCGGAGAAGCCGTTCTCGCGGATGGTGCTGCCCTGGTAGTCGTTCTTCAGGAACGAGCCGCCGAAGACGATCGACAGGTTGCGCAGCAGATCGTGCTGGACCTCCAGGGTCGCGACTTCGGTGAAGATGCCGCTGGAGCCGAGCACGGTGGTCTCGGTCACACCCGTGGCCGCGGTGAGCCGCACCGTGGTTAGCGGGCTCAGGGACCAGACCAAGGCGGCGTTGACCAGCGGCGCATCGATCGCCCGCAACGTCGGGTCGACGTAGGAACGGTGCTGGATGCCGGCGGAGATCTCGCCGGTGATCGAGCGGGCCAGCCCGAAGCTCGCCCCGACCATCAAGGCGATGCCATCCGAATCGCGCTGGATCCCGTTGGTGTCCCGGCGCAGATCGTAGACGCGCGTGTCGCCGAGCAGGTCTACGAACGGGCTTAGGTCCGGGCTGACCTCGTAGGCCGTGCGCAGCTGCAGGCTGTACTGGTTCAGGTTGCGGTCGGCCTGGTTGATGGTCACGCCGCCTGCGAGCTGAGCGTTGTCGAACTGGGAGCGATCGACCGAGCCGCGCAGGGTCACGGACAGCCGGTTGAACGTCTCCGTGGCACCCAGGGACGTGCCGTAGACCGCGAGCAGCGGCCGGCTGGTCGCAGCGGCCGCCTGCAGGTTCGGGCTCGACGTGCGCTGCGTGTCGACCAAGAAGCGGCCCTCGGCATCGACGTGCAGGTCGCGGTTGACGTCGATGCGCAGGCGCACCGTGCCGTCCGCGGCCGGCCGGCTGGCGGCCTCGTTCTGGGGCGTCTCCAGGTAGGATCCGCGCAGCGCCCCCTGGAACGAACTCGACGACCAGTCGCTGCGGAAGTCGACGGCTGCCTCGGTGCGCAGGGCCACCGATCCCTTGGCGAGCTGTCGGATGGTCTGGTCCGGGTTCGAATCGTAACCGATGCTCTGCGTGAAGCTCGGCAGCACCGTGAAGGTCCCGATCCGATAGCCGATCGGCGCGTAGGCCGGGTCGGTCGGGATCGGCCGCGCCAGGTCCGTGCCGAGGATGAAGCCGGGCGTGAGCAGGCCCAGGGCCGGGGTGATCGCGAAGAGCGGAAGGACCGGTCGCGACGCCAGGACCTGCGAGACCGGCACGCCGACGACGGCCTGCTGGACCACCGGGGTCAAGCGCAGAGCCGGGGCCGGAACCTGTGTCACCTCCTGGGTGACCCGGCGGGTCGAGGAGCCGATGCGCCGGGGCGGCGCGGCGCGGGTGCGCAGCAGGCTCGACGGCGTCCGGTTGTTGGGGGCCGTGGTGGAACCGCCGGTGCGCTGGCCGCCGCCGGTGATGCGGGTCCCGAGCTGCGAGAGCCCCGACTCGGTCTGGGTCGGGATCGCCGGGGAGAGGGGGGAGCGCAGGCTGTCGCCGCCGGTCTGTTCGCCGCTGGTGGCGTCACCACCGGTGGATGCGCGCCCGTCGCCGCGGGACAGCCCGTCCGGAACGCGCCGCCGCAGCGCGGGAAGGCCGTTCGGCGCCGTGTCCTGGCCGATCCCGGGATTGTCGGGCTGGCCGGTGACCGGGCTGATCGCGTCGAAGCGCTGGGCCGCGGACGGCGATGCGGCGAGCGCGAGCGTCAGCGCCGCGAAGGCGAGCCGCATCTCCTGCCGTCTCCGCCGATCAGCGCCCGCCATCCGCACCTGTTCTTGGCCTCCACCTATGCCCCGGGCGCCAAGAGCCGGGATCAACAGATCACGCCGCCGCCTGCGCGGTCGCCGATATGGTTAACGCAAGCTAGCGCCCGCATGGTTAATGCGCGGTCAACACCGAACCCGCGCGGCTGTTAAAGCCCCGGTCCAGTCACTCTTAAATTTCGATACTGCAGAAAAGTAGCGATTGAGCTTTTCTCGCGGATCCGTTAGCCTCTGTCAGAATTCGACACATTCCGTACGGGATACACCGCGCCGGATAGTTGCTACGACAGAGGTTCAACGTGAACGATAGCGCTGAAGCTGAGCAGGCCGAGCACATTGACCTGGCGGTCGATATCATCGCGGCCTATGTGTCCAACAATTCGGTGCCGGCCTCGGAACTTCCTGGATTGATCGGCGGCATTCACGCGGCTCTGAACAGCCTCGCGGCTTCGGGGGCATCGACGACGACCGTCGTGGAGAAGATGAGCCCGGCGCAAATCCGGAAATCCATCACGCACGACTACATCGTCAGTTTCGAAGACGGTAAGCCTTACAAGACGTTGCGCCGGCATCTGACCCTGCGCGGGCTCAGCCCGGAGGCCTATCGCGAGAAATGGGGCCTGCCGCGGGATTACCCGATGACGGCTGCGAGCTACTCGGCCCAGAGGTCCGAACTCGCCCGCGCCCTCGGCCTCGGCCAGCAGCGGCGCAAGTCCCGCGGGGCCGCGGCAGCACCCGCACCGGACGAGCCGGCTCCGGCCGCACCGAAGACCCGGGGACGCAAGAAGGTTCCGGCCGAGTAGGATCCGAGCCGGACGCCGTGGTTCCGTTTGACAGGGGACGCTCCGGAGCGTGACACGCCGGACCGGGCGCGCAACCTAAGCGCGTCCTATCGCGAAGCAATGCACGCTCATCATGGTCACGAAGCGCTACCCGACGTCGGTCGAGGTCGCCCGCCTCGCCGGGGTCTCGCAATCGGCGGTGTCCCGAACCTTTACGCCGGGTGCCAGCGTGTCGGCCCGGACCCGCGACAAGGTCCTGGCGGCGGCCGAGACCCTGGGCTTTCAGCCGAGCCTGATCCCCAGGATCATGCTGACCGATCGGTCGGGTCTCGTGGCCCTCGTGGTCGGGGGCCTGGAGAACGCGTTCTACGCGCGCGTCGTCCAGAGCTTTGCGGCGCGGCTCCGGGAAGCCGGCAACCAGATCGTGCTGGTCCCGGTCGACAGCGACTACACCCTCGACGCGGTGGCGGCGCGCCTGGCCCAGTACCGGGTCGACGCGATCGTCAGCGCCCTGGCGGTCCTGTCGCAGGACGCCGCCGAGACGCTCTCGGCCTCCCGGATCCCGGTCGTCTCGTTCAATACCCCGGTGACGGCTGCGCGGGTCGGCTCGGTCGGCTCGGACAACGCGCTGGGAGGTCGGCAGGCCGCCGCGCTCCTTCACGACCGGGGCGTGCGCCATCCGGCCTTCATCGCCGGTCCGACGGACAGCCCGGCCAGCGCCGAGCGGCTCGCGGGCTTTCGCGACGGCCTGCGCGCGGCGGGACTGCCGGAG
>NZ_VRVD01000383.1:0-4543 GCF_008040015.1 Methylobacterium sp. WL18
GGTCTCGACGAAGGTCGCGAAGGTGATGAGGGCCAGCTTGTCCACCGCCGCGTCCAGGGCGGCGCGCGCCTGGTCCGGCTCGGTGATGCCGTCGCTGGTCGAGAAGCTCACGGCCTACTTCCTCGCCAGCGACGGCGAGGGCGCCGGAGCGGCCTTCAGAACCCTCGAGGAACAGGCCGCCACGATCAGCGCGGCCTGCGCCCGGGACGGCCTGACGCCGATGGAGACCGCCACGCTGATCCTGGCGCTGAAGACGATCGCGGGGGGGCTGCTCACCCGCGAGGCCAGCGACGGCATCACCGAGCCGGACCAGGCGCGCGCCGCCCTGGACGCGGCGGTGGACAAGCTGGCCCTCATCACCTTCGCGACCTTCGTCGAGACCCGCGAGGAGATCATCAAGCGCCAGGGCCGCGCCCTCCTCGACCTGGCGACCCCGGCCCTGCCGATCTGGCGCCACATCATCCTGATGCCGCTCGTCGGCATCATCGACACGCAGCGGGCCCGGCAGGTGATGGAGTGGCTGCTGGAGGCGCTCGCCCGCGAGGAGGCGCATATCGCGATCCTCGACGTGACCGGCGTGCCGCTGATCGACAGCCGCGTCGCCCTGCACCTGACCAAGACCGTCGAGGCCGCGCGCCTGCTCGGCTCCCGGGTGATCGTCACCGGCATCAGTCCGGACGCGGCGCAGACCCTCGTGAAGCTCGACGTGGACCTGTCGAGCATGATCACCCGGGGGACCCTGCGGGCCGGCCTGGCCGAAGCCTTCCGGCTCCTCGGCGAGAACGCCAGGGGCCCGGCCGGGACGATGCTCTGATGCGCGTCCCCATCCTCCGGCTCGGCCGCGTCCTCCTGACCTCCCTGCCGGCCGACCTGACGGACCAGCAGGTGATGGACCTCCAGATCGACGCCCTCGCGCTGATCCAGGCCGGGAAGGCCGACGGTCTCGTCATCGACATCACGGCCGCGGACGTCGTGGATTCCTACATGGCCCGGATCCTGTCGGAGACGGCCAAGATGGTGAAGATCATGGGCGGGGTCGCGGTCCTGGCCGGGATGCAGCCCGCCGTGGCCCTGACCCTCGTGGAGATGGGCCGGGGCATGATCGACATGGAGACCGCCTTCGATCTCGAGGGCGGCGTGGCCAAGGTCGGTCGGTTGATGGCGTCCCGCGGAGGTCGCCATGACGAAGTCCCGGCCGCCTGATCGCGACGGACAGGAGCCGGAGGTGTCCGGCACCGCGACGCGCGCGGTCGTCGACATCCGGGTCCAGGACGACATCCTGCGGGCCCGCCAGGCGAGCCGCGCCGCAGCGGTGGCGATCGGGTTCGGCACCGTCGACCAGACCCGCCTGGCCACGGTCGTCTCCGAACTCACCCGCAACGCCCTGATCTATGCCGGCGGCGGCGCGTGCCGCGTCCTGACCGGCCTCACCGCCCAGGAGCGGAGCATCGTGATCGAGGTCGAGGACCAGGGCCCCGGGATCGCCGACGTCACCGGCGCGATGACGCGCGGATATTCCACCGGGGGCGGCCTCGGGCTCGGCCTCGCCGCCGTGCACAAGCTGATGGACGACATGACGATCGAGACCCGGCCGGGCCGCACCCTGGTCCGGACCTGGATGACGAGGCGCCGATGAATCCGGAGCCGGACGTGGTGACCGTCAGGGTGACCAGCGAGATCGACGCCGCCGAAGCCCGGCAGGAGGCCCGCCGGCTCGCGCTGCGGCACGGCTTCACCACCGTGCGGGCGCACGGCCTGGCGACGGCGGTCTCCGAACTCGCCATGAACCTCGTCCTCCACACGGACCGCGGCGGCCTGATCCGCCTCACCGCGCAGGATGCGACCGGGGCGGCCGTGATCGAGCTGGTCGCCGAGGATGACGGCCCGGGGATCCGCGACCTGGCGCTGGCCATGGAGGACGGCTACTCGACCCGCGGCGGCCTGGGCTGCGGCCTGCCGGGGACGCGCCGCCTGGTCGACGCCTTCGCGATCACGTCGCAGGTCGGGGAAGGGACCCGGATCGTCTGCCTGGTGCGGCGGCCATGAGCGCGCGTCCGCAGCTCCCGACCCCCGTGATCGCCGCGGTGACCCGGACCTATCCCGGCGAGACCGCGTGCGGCGACATGGTCGCCTGGTGGCAGGAGGGGGACGCCACGCTGGCCTGCATCGTCGACGGCCTCGGCCACGGGCCGGACGCCCACCATGCCGCCCGGAGCCTGCTCGCCCTGGTCGAGGGACAGGTGGGCGTCGAGCCGACGCAGCGGCTCGCCACCGCCGACAGGGCCATGCGCCACACCCGCGGCGCCGCGGCGGCCTTGGTGCGGATCGACCCCGCCGCCGGGACCATCACGACGGCGGCGGTCGGCAACATCCAGGGCGCGCTGTTCGCCGAGCGGACGCTCCGGTTCGACGGCATGCCGGGGATCGTCGGGGCTGGCCTGCGCCCGCTCAAGCCCCTCGTCGTGCCGTTCGTCCCCGCCGACATCCTGGTCCTGTGGACCGACGGCCTCCGGCCGGTGGACCTGGAGGCCGATCCGCCGTCCCTGCGCGGCGATCCCGAGCGGCTCGCCGCCGACCTGATGGCCAGCCACGGACGCGCGAGCGACGATTGCGCCGTCCTGTGCGTCGCCTTCCGCGGGTGAGGCCACATGGAAAGCCTGCTGCCGCGCTACACCGAGGGCGTGGCCCGCTACGTCGCCACGGCCGACGAGGCCCCGCTCCTCGACATCGAGGAACTCGGCCGCCTGGCGATCACCGACGACATCTCCCTCGACGAGATCGCCGGCCTGCATGAGGGCGCGGCGCTGGCGCTGTCCGACCGGGGCGTGCCGATCAACCGGCCGGAGATCATCCGGCGCATGTCGGCCTGCCTGAGCGCCCTGATGGTCTCGGCGGCGGTGGCCTACCGGACCAAGATCGACCTGCTCGAGCAGCATCGGCAGCAGGAGCGCGACCGGACCGAGCGGGACCGGCAGCGGCTGGAGACGCTCGGCCAGTTCGTCGGCTCGGTGGCGCACGAACTCAACAACCTGCTCCAGCCCGTGCGCGGGATGACCGAGATCATGCTGGCCGACCTGACCGAGGGGCGGCCGCCCGATCGCGCCGACCTCGAGACCGTCGAGGCCTGCGCGATCCAGGCGGTCGGCGTCATCCAGGGCATCCTGGGCTATGTCCGGCGCGAGACGATCGCACCCCAGAGCCTCGCCTTCGGGGCCGCCGTGGCGACGTCCTGCACCTTCATCCGGCCGATGCTGCGCGAGCCGTTCGCGGTCGCGATCCGGGATCAAGACACCAAGGTCCTGGCCCTCCAGGGCGAGCTGACCCAGATCCTGCTGAACCTGCTCCAGAACGCCGTGCAGGCTGGGGCGAAGGACATGCGGATCGAGGTCGACCGGGTCGGCGGCGACTGGGCCGGCGCCGGAGCGCGGATGCGGCTCCGGGTGACAGACGACGGCCACGGGATGTCGGCCGACGTCGCGGCACGCGCGCTGGACCCGTATTTCACCACCAAGGCGAGCGGCCAGGGCACCGGCCTCGGGCTCGCGATCGTCCGCAGCATGGTGCTCGGCTGGTCGGGCGACCTTCAGCTCCAGTCCGAGCCCGGGCGCGGCACCACCGTCACCCTGCTGCTGCCGGTCGCGGCCGGCTGAGCCGCCCGGGGCGGACGCCGTAAAGCCGCGCCGCGGCTGGACTTTCCGGCATCGATCAACAGCCCTCCACCGCAATCGCAGCCCGGGCCCGCGAAAGAGTTGAACCGCGGCGGTTTCCGCGCTTTGTTCGCTATATGTTCTCAACAGGACGGATTGGCGATGCACACGAACCCGCACGAACCGCCCGTGGAGATTCGGCTCAGCGAGGCCGAGGCGATCGCGCTGGCCTATCATCGTGCCGCCCGGGGTGACGCCTGGACCGCCCTGGTCGCCGCGATCACGGACGCCCTGACCGATCTCGGCGAGGCCGAGCGGCGGGCGGTTCTCCAGAGCCGGCTGATCTCCCGGGGCTATGCCCGCTGCCGGACGGGGGCCGCCTGAGCGCGCGGTGGTCGGGCCCGAAGGAGACGGCTGACCAAGCCGCAACGGCATCGACGCCTTGCGGCCGAATGCAATTTCTGGTAATATTTCCTTTGTTATGAATATAAACACGGATTCGCCCGTACGGGAGCCGGCCATGGGCGACATCAACGATGAACGGCGCCGCCTGTCGGCGACGTGGCTCAACACCATCGCGTCCGGCGTCGTCTCGGCCGGCTCCTGCGGCTCGCTGCTGGCCTACAGCTTCGGCCCGCGTCCCGGCATCAGCGGGCTTCAGGTGCTCGTGGTCTCGACCTGCGCGCTCGGCCTCGGGGCGACCCTGCACCTCCTGGCCCGCGCGCTCCTGAACAACCGGTGACGGGAGCGCACGGGACAGAGCCGCCGGCAGGTTCTAAGACACCGACGAATCTGTCGATCCGGGACCCATCATGACGCCGGCCGAGCGCGACCGCTTCGAGAAGTGCCTCGCCCTGGCGGCCCGCGGCGCGACCGCAGGCGAGCGGGAGGCGGCG
>NZ_VRVD01000384.1:0-4535 GCF_008040015.1 Methylobacterium sp. WL18
ATGGCGCCTATGTCCCGGGTATCGGCGACCTCCACGGTCTTGTTGCGGCGTTGATCGCGCAGCTATGTCATCTTTCCCCGCGCCGTTTGCTTCGGCCGCGAGCCCCGGCCCGGGACCGTCGGCCGTGCCAAACGACGAGGTGAACGATGACATCGCTGCTCGATCAACTCCGCACCATGACCGTGGTGGTCGCCGATACCGGCGACATCGGCGCCATCGAGACGCTCAAGCCGATCGACTGCACCACCAATCCGTCGCTGCTGCTGAAGGCCGCCGGGATGGAGGGCCTCGCCCCGATCGTTGACGAGGCGGTGGCCTGGGGCAGGAAGCAGGGCGGCGAGACCGAGGATGTCGTCCAGGCGGTGGCCGACCGGCTCGCCGTATCGGTGGGCGTCGAGCTGACCAAGCTGGTGCCGGGGCGCGTCTCCACCGAGGTCGACGCCAATCTCTCCTTCAACACCGAGCGGACGCTGGAGAAGGCCCGGGCGATCATCCGCGCCTACGACGAGCGCGGCGTCTCGCGCGACCGGGTGCTGATCAAGATCGCCTCGACCTGGGAGGGCATCCAGGCGGCCCGCGTGCTCCAGCGCGAGGGCGTCGACTGCAACCTGACCCTGCTGTTCTCCCTGGTCCAGGCCATGGCCTGCGCGGATGCCGGGGTGTTCCTGATCTCGCCCTTCGTCGGGCGGATCACCGACTGGTACGCCAAGGCCGAGGGGAAGACCTTCACGGCCGAGGAGGATCCCGGCGTCCGGTCGGTGCGGGCGATCTACGCCGCCTACAAGGCGCGCGGGATCGAGACCGTCGTGATGGGCGCCTCGTTCCGTACCATCGGCCAGATCCAGGCGCTCGCGGGCTGCGACCGGCTGACCATCTCGCCGAAGCTGCTGGAGGAGCTGGCCGCGACGGAGGGCGATCTCCCCCGCGCCCTGTCGCCCGAGTCCTACGGCACGCCGCCCGAGGCGCCCGCGACGGACGAGTTCTCGTTCCGCTGGGAGATGAACGAGAGCGCCATGGCCACGGAAAAGCTCGCCGAGGGCATCCGGCAGTTCGGCAGCGACCTGCGCGCGCTCCACACCCTCATCCGCGAACGGCTGGCGCGGGGGTGACCTGAACGCGGATCCAACGAAGCGCGGTGCGGCCCGGCCCGGAACGCGGGTCGGACCCGCGTTCCGCCGGTGGATCGTTCCGGGCGAGCGCCGAGTTTAATCCTCGCCGCATCGGTCGCGGTTCGGAGTGAGCCGTGTACAATCCCATCTTCTCGTGGATGATGCTGGCGATCGAGGCCCAGCGCGTGGTCGAGCTGCGCCTGGTGCGCCTTGCCTGGGGCGGCAGCGCGGGGATGGCCGAGGCGCAATCCATGGTGACCGAGAAGGTCGAGGCCGCCGGCGAGGCCATGACGACGCTCATGCTGGGCGGCTCGCCCGAGACGGTCATCGCCCGCTACCGCGAGCACGTCGCCTCCAACACCAAGCGCCTGACCGCCGCCTGACGGTGCGGCGACCGCCGGCGCCGGCCCATGCGGGCTGGGCGGCGGGTCCCGATCGGGGTACCTCTTCTCTCGCCGAGGCGCGATATCGCCCCCGGCGACGGCCGCCTGTCGTGCGGCCAGGACGGATCTGAACGCCTGCTATGATCGAGCCGAACCAAACCGCCTTCATCGTGAAGGTCGCCCGCCGGGACGAGGACACCCCGGACTGCCTGCTGACGGTGTTCTACGCCGTGATCGCGGACGATCCCGACAGCGGGGTCAAGATCGTGCGGGAGGCCGTGAAGGATGGGGCCGAGGTCACGCTGACCGAGGTTCGCCTTTCGCAGGCGACCGCGCAGGCCATCGACCTGCGCCCGGGCTACGCGCGCGCGCTCTGACCGGAATTCGGCTTCCACGCCCATCCGTGTTGAGGGGCGAAATCGGATGGGCGTGGAAGGCCAGCGATCGGCTGGTGCAACCGGGGTAGGGCGACAAGGTTAACGGGGCCTTACCGCCGCGCCCGCTCAGGCCTGCGGGGCGATCCAGCCGAGGACCGACGCGCAGCGTTCGGCCTGGAGGCGGGTCAACCCGGAGGCGACCGCCGCACCGTTGCGATAGACCACGAAGGTGCCGTCGTCGGTCGCGCGGATCTTGATCGAGGCCATCACGCGTCCCCGCCGACGAACGCCTGAAGCTGCGTCAACCCGCTCGCGGTGATCTGCCAGGTTGCGAGCCCGTCGCCGACCGCGACCTGCTCCAGATGGCCGACACTCGCGAGGGCCGTGAGCCGGCTGTGATCGCCGGGCCAGGATGCGTTCGGCTTTCGCTGAATGGAGATCCGAGAGTTGCCGGAGCCGGCGGCCTTATTGAGCAGGCGGCGCTCGTGATTGACCAGCATTGGCACTCCTGGGCAGTTCCAATCGGGATGCATTACTTACGTACAAGCTGGCCTATATGGCCAAGCTTGGCAACCCCATGCCCTGAAAACCCCTTGCATTGGTTCGGCTCATCGCCATGGATCAGGATGCGAGCGCCAGATCCGCCCCGGCGAAGCCCAGCCCGGCCAGGAACAGGCAGCCCCCCATCCCTTCGAGCAAGGCGCGGTAGCGCAGCGCCCACAGGGATGCGGCGGCCAGGCCCGTGCCGGCCACCACGCAGAACACGCCCAATCCCATCATGCCGGCCTCCCGGTCGAACCGCGACGCGGAGACGACCCTTCCCGAACCCGAAAGGTTGCGGGCCCCGCAGGTTGTCGACAGGCAAACCTCGTGTCGACGGCGGAAGGGCCGGCTTTGCGGCCGACCCTCGACAAGCGGCCCCGCAGCCGCGGCCGGCTTCGCACCAGCGAACGCTTCAGTCGAACATGTCGGGCTGCGTCGCGGCGATGTGGCTGTAGAGCGTCTGGAAGTGCAGCCAGCCGATATAGTCGCTGCCGACATGCTCGCGGCTGTAGCGGGCGGTCTTCTCCGACAGGAGCTGCGGCTTGATACCGGTCGCCTCGACCAGCAGCTGCTGCTTGCAGGCCCGCTCCAGGGCGATGAACCAGAACGCCGCGTCGTCGATGCTGTGGCGACTGCAGGTGAGCAGGCCATGGTTCTGGTGCAGCACCCCGCGGTTGCGGCCGATCTGCTGGGCCACCGAGAGGCCGCTCGCCTTCTCGACCGCGACCGCCCCGGCCGAGGCGCCGATCACCGCGTGGCTGTCGTAGAAGGCGGCCGCATCCTGGCTGATCATGTCCAGCGGCCGGCCGGTGGCGCACCAGGCGGTGCCGTAGGTCGTGTGCGCGTGGCACATCGCCAGCACGTCGGGATGCTCGTCGTGCACGGCGGCGTGGAGCACGAAGCCGGCGCGGTTGATCGCGTAGCGCCCCTCGACCACGTCGCCCTTGTGGTCGGCCAGGATCAGGTTCGACATCCGCACCTGCGAGAAGTGCACGCACATCGGGTTGGTCCAGTACAGCTCCGGATGCTCGGGATCGCGGATCGTGAGGTGCCCGGCGAAGCCGTAATCGAAGCCGTGCATCGCGAAGGCCCGGCAGGCCGCCACGAGGTGCTGCTTGCGGTATTCCCGCGCCTCGGCGTGGCTGGTGAATTCCGGCATCTCCGGAAAGATCAGGCCCGCCTGCTCGGGCTGGTAGATCGAGGTCCGCTTCCGGCCGGCGCTGTCGTCGGGCAGGTCGATGGCGACAGCGCTGTCGTGGGCGTGGTCGTCGAGCATGGCGTGTCCTCTCGTCGGGTGAAGCCGGAATGCGGGCCGCCCGCCACGCCTCGAGCCCGGCGGCGCGGGGCCATGCCGAACGGCGGTGTATTCCCGCCGCCCCGTCGCCGTTGGCCGTCTTCGCAAACTGATCGGCACTATCGTGCCGCCCTCCGTCATTGACAAACGACGATTTTTCACGATTTCCGTGAATCCGGTTCACGGATTGCAGCATGCGGCGGATCCCGAGTTTTCCCGCCCTGCGGGCCTTCGAGGCCGCCGCGCGCCTCGGCAGCTTCGCCCGGGCGAGCGAGGAGCTGCACCTGACGCCCTCGGCGGTGAGCCATCAGGTCCGTGCGCTGGAGCGCACCCTCGGGCGCACCCTGTTCCGACGCGCCAACCGCCGGGCCATCCTGACCGCCGACGGCGAGCGCCTGTGCGCGGGCCTCGCCCAGGCCTTCGACGCCATCGAGGCGCTCTGCGCCGAGCTGAGCCCGCCGCCGCCCTCGTCGCTGGCTGTGCATTGCACGCCGAGCTTCGCCGCGAAGTGGCTCGGGCCCCGGCTGCCCTCCTTCGTGGAGGCGCATCCCGGCATCGGCATCCGCCTCTCCAGCGGCGCCGAGCCGGTCGACCTCGCCCGGCACGAGGAGATCGACATCCTGATCGCCTATGGCCGCCCCCCGGCCGGGCCAGGATTGACGGTCGAGGCGCTGGGCCGGGAGGAGATCGCGGCCCTGTGCACGCCGGATCTCGCCCGGGCGCTCGGGCCGATCGAGGCCGCCACGGTCGCGCGCATCCCGCGGCTGGACTCGTCGTTCAGCCCGGTGCGCTGGCCGGACTGGTTCGCCCTGAACGGCCTGCCGCCGCC
>NZ_VRVD01000385.1:0-4527 GCF_008040015.1 Methylobacterium sp. WL18
GGTCGGCGCCGCCCAGGAGCGGCGCCGCGGCGGCGAAGACTGCCTGCGCGGCGGGATGGTCGGCGGTGAGGTCGAACATCCCCGGATGCTGGCCGCCCTGGCCCGAGAGCAGGATCGCGACACTCATGCGGTCTCCCGGGTGCGCAGAGGGGCGACCGGCCACATCGCGAGCGCGTCCAGGCCCTTGGCCAGCACGGTGCCGCCGTCTGGCGCGTCGCGCAATTCGCGCCAGTGCAGGCCGGTCCCGTCCGGCAGCAGGATCTCGCCGTCGAGGCGCATCGGGGCGGTTTCCGCGATGGAAGCGAGTCCGTCGAGCAGGCCGGTGGGCACCGGATCTTTGCAGGGCCAGAGCAGGTCGAGGTCGGACGATGCGGTCAGGTAGGTGAGCCCGGTCACCGCCTCCCACAACAGGCCGCCGAACGGTCGGGGTTTCAGGCCGAAGCTGTCGCCGAGGCCGATCAGGGTGGCGATCACCGCCTGCCAAGCGGCGGGGGCGTGGGATGCGGCCTCGGCGAGGCTCGGCCCGGCCATCCGAGTCAGGTGTTCGGTCGGCAGGGCCACGCCGATCCGACGCTTGCCGTCGGCTGGCGGCAGGGGCAGCCCCAGCGGCACCGTGTCGGCACCCTCCCCCGGGACCCGGCGGCGGACGATCAGCGGATGGCCCGCCGCGGCCCAACCGGCGAGATGCGGGACGTCGGCAAGGTCGTCACGAGTGCGAAACCAGGACGCCCAGGCGCCGGGATCCGCGCGGACCAGATCCTGCCGGGTGAAGGCGCCCGACGTGCTGTCGTCCCGCCATGTGGGACAGGTCATTCCCATGCTTGCCTCTCCGACAAGGATTTCGCGCGCCGTGCAAGCGCGAGAGACGCGTACCATCGGCGGCCGATCAAACCCGAATCCCTGACGGTCGTCGGCGTCGCGCGGCCAGCTCAGCCGCGCTCCGTCATGGGGACGTCGGAACGCGGAACCCCACCGTTCGCACGCACCGATGAAACGCTTGGACCCGCCGGCCGCGCGGGATGGCCGCCGCGCCTGATGGCCGCTTCCGAGCCACGCTCGCCATGAGGCATCTCGGACAGACAACGCTTTTTGTGCCACAACCACTTGTACGAGATAACAATGGTCGGACTGTTGATCGATCTCAGTAGGCCACAAGATCGTGTCAGATAGCATCCGGCACCATGAGCGACCCGTCGATGTCCGTCGTCGATCTTGCCGATCCGTTGACTGGGCTTCGATGATAGAAAATATTCTTGCCGCGTAAGCATTAAGACGCGACGATAGAGAGCCCAAAGTGCCAAACCGAAAAATAACGGGTCTTGCTTTCGTCGCTCTTTCGGCGTTCGGTTTCGGGTCGATGGCCCTGTCGGTTCACCTGACATACAATGAGGGTATCGATACCAGAACAGTCCTGGGCCTTCGATTTTCAATCGCGGCCGGCATCATCTCCATATCGGCATGTCTAACCCGTGCGGCGTGGCCACGCAACAAAGCCTTGTTCTTGTGCGTCGTGATGGGCGTATTCTACGCTGCCATGGCATGGTTCTATTTTACCGCGCTCTCTGAAGCGTCCTCCGGGACCGTGGCCTTGCTGTTGTATACTTATCCGATCTTCGTCGCGATCACCTCCTGGACGATGAAATTCGAAGCGTTCAGCAAGAAAGATCTGGCTATCGTTTCGGCCGCTCTCATGGGCTTGGCGTTGATCCTGGGCGGCGATTTGCAAGGATCGCCCAAGGGCATCGTTCTCTCGTTGATGGCCGCCGTGAGTTATGCGACGTACATCATCATTGGCGGGCGTATGAAAGATCATGCCAGCGCCCTGACGCGAGCGAGCGTCATCTTGACGACTGCGGCCATCGTCTATTTCCTGGCCTGCGTTGCCGCCGAGGTCAGACTACCGCGAAACGCCGAATCCTGGTTCGGGATCGCGTCGCTGGCCGTGTTCGGAACGGCCGTTGCGATCTATGCATTCATCGCAGGACTGGAACGGCTCGGACCAATCCATACCTCTATCGTATCGACGATCGAGCCGGCCGTAACGATCAGTCTTGGCGTCTTGTTCATGGGAGAGTTGCTGACCCAGAATATGGTGGTGGGCGGCGCAATCCTTGTCTCGTCCTCGGTGGTCTTGGCGATGTCCAAGACGAACGACGCCCTTCCGAAGAGCGGAGACCCGGTCGCCCTGACGCACGCGGACAAGGGTCTTTGACCCGTCGACGGATCGAAAGTGGCGATAGAGGTCCAGCCACAGCGGCGACGGGGGCGTGCGAGGCGCCCCCCCCCCCCTCGGATCGCGTGGCCGGACACCTATCCACATCCGGCCTGCGCGATCACCGCCGCACTGATCCCCCGCGCCACCGGCCGCCCGCCGCGCTCCTCGCCGAGGCGATCCCGGTCGTCGCCGGGTTGGAGGTTGGCGATCAGGTCGCGGATCTGGCCGTCGAGCGGCTTGGCCGGATCGAGCACGACGTGGACTGCCCCAGCCGCCACCATGTTGTCGAGCCCGGGGGCGAAGACCGGCGTCGATTTCGCCATCTCCTGGAGCTTGTCGAGGGGCAGCTTGGTCACCTTCGCCACCGAGGGCAGGTCCATCACGCTCGGGTTGGCGCCGGGCAGCGCCGCCAGGATCCGGGTCGCCAGCGCGGTGGCGATGAAGGCGCCGGCGGCGGAATGGCCGTAGATCAGCCCGATGGTCGGGTGGCCGGAGCGGTCGGCGAGCAGCAGCGCCTTGGCGAGATGGGCCAGGCACTCGTTGAGCCCCAGCAACTCGTCGCGCCGGCTCATGCGCTGGCTGTCGGAATCGACCACCACCAGGATCGGCGCCTTGTCGCCGGCCCGCACGACATCGAGCACGGCCCGCGACAGGACCAGCGCCCCGTCGACCCCGAGCGGCGTGTCGCCGTCGATCCCGACGACGTGGATCGTCTCGCCCGCGAACGGGCCGCCGCCGGTGACGAGGCCGTCGCGCACGGTGACGGAATGGCCCTGCGGAAACAGCCCGGCCAGAATCTCAGCGAGCGTCATGGTCGGCCTCCCTCACCCGGGACACGGTCTCGTCGAAGGCGGGTGTGTCCATGGCGGGCACGGATTCAGGATCGTTGACGCCGAGCCGGGCCCAGATTCCGGTGGCGTCCCGGCAATCGCCTAAGCGGGCGATCCGGGCTTCGAGCCGGGCCTGCTCGGCCTCCAGCATCGCCAGATCGAAGGACGGCGCCCGGCCGATCAGGTCGAGCGCCGCCCGCCGGAAGGCCGACACGGAGTCGGCGCAGAACGCGTCGGCCCCGCCGATCAGCCGCCGGTGCTTGCCGCCCATGGTCCGCCAGACCAGGGCCCTGTCGCGGGAATCGAACTCCTCGGCGCCCTTGTTGGTCTCGATCACTTCGGGGCCCGAGACCGAAATCCGGCCGCCCTCCGAGACGGCGAGCCGGGAGCAGGTGCCGGCGATCAGGCCGCCGCCGCCGTAGCAGCCGGCGCGGCCGCCGATCAGCCCGATGACCGGGATGCCGGCAGCCCGGACATCGACGATCGCCCGCATGGTCTCGGCGATGGCGGTCTCGCCGGCATTGGCCTCCTGGAGCCGGACGCCGCCGGTGTCGAACAGGATCAGCACGGCCGCCAGCTTCAGGGTGAGCGCGGCGCGCAGCAGGCCGACGAGCTTCGCCCCATGGATCTCCCCGAAGGCGCCGCCCATGAACCGGCCCTCCTGGGCGGCGACGAGCACCGGCTTGCCGTCGAGCGCGGCGCGGCCGACCACGATGCCGTCGTCGAAGGCCCGCGGCAGGTCGAACAGCGGCAGGTGCGGGCTCATGCGCCGCTCGGTCGGGGGCAGGAACTCTTGAAAGCTCCTGGGATCGGCCAGCGCCACCACGCGCTGGCGGGCGGTGGCCTCGTACCAGCTCAGGGCGTCCGGGTCGGTGCTCGCGGCGTGTGCGCCAGCCATGGTCAGGCCTCCATCAGCCGGGCGCCCTGGAGCAGGCGCAACGATACGGTGTCGGGACGGGCGCCGCCGTCATTGATGCTGATGCGCAGGCCCCCGGGCTGAGCGCGGGCGACGAAATCCGCCACCACCGCCTCCCAGACGGCACCGTATCCGGCGATCGGCGTCTCGATCGCGACCTCGCAGGCATCCGGCGGCAGCACCCGCTCCAGCAGGATCTCCAGGTTGCCCGACGCCACCACGCCGGTGATGGCGTTCGGCACCGAGCCCGGCAGCGGCTTTTTCGTGGTGTGGCGGAAGGTCAGGGATTCCATAATCGGTTCCTCGCAGGACGTCCCGTCATCCAAACAGAACACCTCATCCTGAGGTGCCGGAGCGTAGCGGAGGCCTCGAAGGAGGCTTCCAGTGATCTCGGCGGCCCCTGGAGGCCTCCTTCGAGGCCGTACGATCTGCGATCGCCCGGCACCTTGTATTAGCGAATCATGTCAGATTGCCCCTGTCCCGCGAGGGATGCCGGCTCTGGGGTGGCCACCCCAGAGCCGGCGGCGACTGTCGGATCGTTGGCACCTGAGCCTGTGGCCTGCGCC
>NZ_VRVD01000386.1:0-4513 GCF_008040015.1 Methylobacterium sp. WL18
GCTCGACATCCTCAGGCGACGGGGCGGGCTCGGCCGGGACCACCCGCGGCGCGTCGGCTACCGCCGCGACATCGTCGAGCATGTCCTCCGGCAGGGCGATCACCACCGGCCCGGGCCGGCCCTGGATTGCGACCCGGAAGGCCCGCGCGAGGATCTCCGGGATGCGGGCCGCGTCGTCGATCTCCACCGCCCACTTGGCCAGCCCGCCGAACATCTGGCGGTAATCGACCTCCTGGAACGCCTCCCGGCCCCGCATCGCCCGGCCGATCTGCCCGACGAACAGGATCATCGGCGTCGAATCCTGGCGCGCGATGTGGACGCCCGCCGAGGCGTTGGTAGCTCCGGGGCCGCGGGTGACGAAGCAGATGCCCGGCCGGCCGGTGAGCTTGCCGGCGGCCTCCGCCATGATCGCGGCGCCACCCTCCTGCCGGCACACGAGCACGTCGATGCCGCTGTCGCGCAGGGCGTCGAGCACCGCGAGGTAGCTCTCGCCGGGGACGCAGGTCACCCGCTCGACGCCCTGGACGAGCAACTGATCGACGAGCACCTGCGCACCGGTGCGTGTGGGCAATCCGCTCAAGCCGTTTCTCCCTGGCGATGATGCCGCCCGGAGGAGGTCTCCAGGGGCGGCCGGCCTGTTGCGGCCCTGCGCCTTACCGATGCCGTGTCCTGGGATGCGACTGATATGTCAGCCTCAGGGTAGGGCTGCGGGTGGCCCGGTCAACCTGTCAGACCAGAGGCCGGCGGTCGAGGGCCCGTCGCGTCATCTGATCGAGGAGATCGAACAGCGTCGCGATTCCGGCAAGGGCCGTCTCGGCGTCCCGGGCGGCGATGCCGGCCACGATCGTGGCGTGGATCCCGGCGCAGTCTCGGAAGCTGGCGGTGAGCTCGTGGCTGTACCAGAAGCGCCGGGACTGGGCGTGGAGCGGGCCCATCGTGCCGGTCAGCGTCTGGTTGTAAGCCGCTGCGACCATCGCCTCGTGCAGGGCGCGCTTGAGCCGGAAGTAGACCTCGCGGTCCCGGGCCCCCGCGGCCACCAGCAAGCCCTCGGTATGCCGCTGCAGGGCGTCGAGGTCTTGGTCCGACGCGCGGGCGATGATGCAGCGGGCCATCGTCTCGTCCAGCGGGCGCCGGACCTCCAGCAATTCGAGGTGGCGGATGACGTCGACCGGGGTGACGAGCACGCCGCGGCGCGGATGGACCTCGACGAAGCCGATCGTCTTGAGCCGCGCCAGCGCCTCGCGGACCGGGGTGCGCCCGAGCGCCAGTTCCGCGCCGAGTTCGCCCTCGGACACCATCGCACCCGGCGCGAGGCGGCGGCTGATGATCATCTGCTCGATGGCGTCGTAGGCGGTCTCGGCGAGGGACCGAGCCCGTCCCGCGTCGGTCTCGATCGCGCGCGCGTCGGGGCCCGCCGTCAAGCTCCTCGCATCCCCCAACCCGATCCCCTCCCGAAGCCTTGGCTTGCTTCAGTTGACAATGGCTCCAGTCGGCGCCCTACTCAAGCGCTGAGATATCAGGGGTCGCCCAGGGCGCAACTGCGCCGACCGGATCCTCGACGATCCGGGCTCGATGGCGACCGCCTTCATGGGAGGAGATGCGGATGGCCGGGCTGTCCCCTGCGACGCGCGACAAGCTCAAGACCGTCAGCACGGCGACGCTGATGACCGCGCTGTTCAAGCGCGGCCTGCGCAACCAGATGATCCAGGGCGTGCGCCCGCTGAAGGCCGGCGGCGGCACGATGGTCGGCGAGGCGTTTACCCTGCGCTACATGCCCGCCCGCGAGGACCTGAACCCGATCACGGTGTTCCGCGACCGCGCGCATCCGCAGCGCAAGGCGGTGGAGGAGTGCCCGCCCGGCGCCGTGTTCGTGATCGACAGCCGCAAGGACGCCCGGGCGGCCTCGGCCGGCTCGATCCTGGCGACCCGGCTGATGGTGCGGGGCTGCGCCGGGCTCGTCACCGACGGCGGCTTCCGCGACGCCGACGAGATCGCCCAACTCGACATGCCGAGCTACCACGTGCGCCCCTCGGCGCCGACGAACCTCACCCATCATCAGGCCATCGACATCAACGTGCCGATCGGCTGCGGCGACGCCCCGGTCTTCCCGGGCGACGTGATCGTGGGCGACGGCGACGGCGTGGCGGTGATTCCGGCCCATCTCGCCGACGAGGTCGCCGACGAGGCGGTGGAGATGACCGCCTACGAAGATTTCGTCACCGAAGAGGTCCGCAAGGGGCGCTCGATCCTCGGCCTCTACCCAGCCACCGACGAGCAGAGTCTCGCCGACTTCGCCGCGTGGCGGAAGCAGACCGGGCGCTGACAAAGGGTGGCCCCGGTACGGTGGCGCGTGCGGCTCTAGCAGGACGTCCGTGAGACGCTCGGGATCGACTGTGGGCGGTTCGGGTCGACCGGCGTGCAACGCCAGCGCGCCGGCGAAGACAACGATACCATCCCGACGGAGGCCACTGGCACCTGCGAGGCCAGACTGTATTTCTCGGCGGCCTGCGCGGTCAGCTCCAGCATCGTCGCCTTCTTTGCGGCCCGCTCCGCTGTGGCGGCCAAGGCGTCGCCGAAGCCGAACCGATCCACTCTGCCCGACCGAACGCGTGAGACCGGAGACCGCTTGATGACCGCACACAAGAAGACCCTCGGTGATCTGCGCAGTCAGCGCTGGTTCGGCGCCACCGACCTGCGCAGCTTCGGCCACCGCTCGCGGATGCTTCAGATGGGCTACGAGCGCGCCGACTTCACCGGCAAGCCGATCGTCGGGATCATCAATACCTGGAGCGACATCAATCCCTGCCACCAGCATTTCAAAGCGCGCGTCGAGCACGTGAAGCGCGGCGTCTGGCAAGCGGGCGGGTTTCCGATCGAACTCCCGGCGCTCTCCTTGTCCGAAAACTTCGTCAAGCCGACCACGATGCTCTACCGCAACCTCCTGGCCATGGAGGTGGAGGAGCTTCTGCGCCAGCACCCGGTCGACGGGGCGGTGCTGATGGGCGGTTGCGACAAGACCACGCCCGGCACGGTGATGGGCGGCATCTCCATGAACCTGCCGATGATCTTCCTGCCGGCCGGGCCGATGATGCGGGGGCATTCCGGCGGGACGATCCTCGGCTCGGGCTCCGACGTCTGGAAGTACTGGGCCGAGAAGGAAGCCGGCGCCATCACCACGCAGCAGTGGAACGACATGGAGGCGGGCATCGCCCGCTCGGCCGGAACCTGCATGACCATGGGCACGGCCTCGACGATGACGTCGATCACCGAGGCTCTGGGCCTGTCGCTGCCGGGCTCGGCCTCGATTCCCGCTGCCGACGCCGACCATCCGCGCATGGCCAGCGCCTGCGGCCGGCGCATCGTCGAGATGATCTGGGAGGATCTGAAGCCGTCCGACATCCTCGACCGGCGCTCGATCGACAACGCCCTGGTGGTCCACAACGCGCTCGCCGGCTCGACCAACGCGATGATCCATCTGGTGGCGATGGCCGGGCGGGCCGGGATCCCGATCAAGCTCACGGAGTTCGACGAGTTCGCCCAGAAGGTGCCGGTGATCGCCAACCTGCGGCCCTCGGGCCAGTGGCTGATGGAGGACTTCCACATCGCCGGCGGCATCCGGGCGCTGATGGTGCGGCTGTCCCCCCTCCTCCACCTCGACGCCCGCTCGGTCACGGGCGGTACGGTCGGCGACGGGCTCGCCGGCATGAGCGTTTACAACGACGACGTGATCCGCCCGCTGGACAAGCCGATCGTGACGACCGGCGGCACCGCGATCCTGTACGGCAACCTCGCGCCGCATGGCTGCGTGATCAAGCCGCCGGCCGCGGATCCGCGCTTCCTCAAGCATACCGGCCCGGCCCTGGTGTTCGACGATTACGACGCCATGAGCGCGGCGGTGAACGACCTCGACCTCGACGTCACCCCGGACCACATCATGGTCCTGCGCAACGCCGGCCCGATCGGCGGCCCGGGCATGCCGGAATGGGGCATGCTGCCGATCCCGAAGGTGCTGCTCCGGCAGGGCGTGCGCGACATGCTGCGGATCTCGGACGCGCGCATGAGCGGCACCAGCTACGGCGCCTGCATCCTGCACGTCTCGCCGGAATCGGCGGCCGGCGGGCCGCTGGCCGCGGTGCGCAACGGCGACCGCATCACGGTCGACGTGGCCGAGCGGCGCATCCACCTGCACCTCGGCGAGGCCGAGATCGCCGCCCGCGTGGCCGCGTTCGTACCGCCGAACCGGGCCTATCCGCGGGGCTACAACCGCCTGTTCGCCCAGCACGTCCGACAGGCGCACGAGGGCTGCGACTTCGATTTCCTGGAGGGCGCCGGCGGCATTCCCGAACCCGAGATCCACTGACGCCAGCCCGCCGGACGCGGTCCCAGCCCGGCGCAAGGCAGCCCGTCGAAAGAGCGGTCCGTCGGCGATGGCCGGCGGCTGATAAGAACCGGGAGGATACATGGCGATGATCGCACGCAGGGGCCTGCTCGCGGGCGCGGCCCTGCTCGGGGC
>NZ_VRVD01000387.1:0-4504 GCF_008040015.1 Methylobacterium sp. WL18
CCGCCGAGCTCGCCGGCTGACATCCGTGCGGCATCGCCGCGCGACGGCCCTGCCCATCGCCGCCGCCATCCCTAGATAGGGGCTCGACGACCGACAGGAGCGGGCGACAGACCCATGACCGAGACCAGAGCCCCGTCGAAGCGTACCCGCAAGGGCGCGAGCATCCCGCAGGATGGCGCGGCCCCGGACCAGGCCGGCCCGGCCGGCCCGGCGCCGGAGACCCAGGCGCATTCCGAATCTTCGCCGAAGCTGTCGCCCCGCGAGGCCGCGGTCGAGGCGCTGATGCGGCTCGCGGCCGAGCAGCCCTGGAACGACATCGAGATCGGCGACATCGCCCGCGAGGCGGGCCTGACGCTTGCGGAGCTGCGCGACCTGTTCCCCTCGAAGGGCGCGGTGCTCGGCGGCCTGACCCGGATCATCGACCGCAAGGTCCTGGAGGGCGACAGCGCCGGCCTCGAGGAGGAGCCGACCCGCGAGCGGCTGTTCGACGTGCTGATGCGCCGGCTCGACGCGATGACCCCCTACAAGCCGGCGCTGCGCCGGATCGCCTACGCGCTGCGCGGCGAGCCGCTGTCGATGCTGGCGCTCAACAGCGTGATGCTGAACTCGCACCGCTACATGCTGGCGGCGGCTGGGATCGACACCGAGGGGCCGCTGGGCCAGCTCAAGCTCCAGGGCGTGGTGATCGCGTTCGCCCGCGTCACCCGGGTCTGGCTCGACGACGAGGATCCCGCGCTCGCTCGGACGATGGCCAAGCTCGACAAGGAGATCCGCAACGGCGAGCGCCTCATGGAGCGCGCCGAGGATGCCCGACGGCTGACCGCGCCGTTGCGCGCGCTCGGCCGGTCCCTCCTCGACCGCCGCCCCCGGAGCCGGCGCGAGCCGGACGGCGACGAGACGGATCCCGCGGCGGCGATCTGACCGTTCGAATCGGGTGCCGCCTTCGGCGCCTGCGTCATCCCACCCCCGCCCCTCATCCTGCGCAAGGGGGAGGGGAAAAGCGCCTTCCTTCCAGAACCTTGGGGTTCGGGAGAGACGGGTGAATCCCGCAGCCCGAACGGAAGAGAGGATCTGAGCCGGATCCCTGCGGCCGGGTTGCCCGGCCCGATGCGGGGATCCGCAAGCGCCCCATCCTGGGGCGCCCGGCGACCGAAAAGCGCCCCGCCTCAGGCCGCCTGGATGTCCCGCAGGAAGCCGTCGACCTCCTGGCGGACCTTCTGGGACTGGCTGGCCAGCTGGGACGCCGCGTGCAGCACCTGCGTGGCGGCGCTGCCGGTCTCCCCGGAGGAGGCCAGCACCTGGGCGACGTTCGACGAGACGTCGCGGGTGCCGCGGGCGGCCTCGCCGGCGTTGCGCGAGATCTCGCTGGTCGCCGCGGTCTGCTGCACCACCGTGGAGGCGATCGCGCCGCTGATCTCGTTCACCGCCGTGATCGTGCGGGCGATCTGCTCGATCGCGGCGGCCGCCTGATGGGTGGCCGCCTGGATCGCCGCGATCTGGCCGCCGATCTCCTCGGTGGCCTTGGCGGTCTGGCCGGCCAGCTCCTTCACCTCCGAGGCCACGACGGCGAATCCCCGGCCCGCATCGCCGGCCCGCGCCGCCTCGATCGTGGCGTTCAAGGCCAGCAGGTTGGTCTGCCCGGCGATCCCCGAGATCGTCGTCACCGCCGCACCGATCTGCTCGGAGGCGAGCCGCAGGCTGGCCATGGCGGTGTTGGTGGCCTCGGCCTCGTGGGCCGCGTGGCCCGCAACCTCGTTCGAGCGGATCACCTGCCGCTCGATCTCCTGCAGCGACGCGACCATCTGCTCGGCGGCGGCCGCCACGGTCTGGACGTTGGTGGAGGCCTGCTCGGCGGCGGCGCTGGAGGCCACCGCCTGGGTGTTGGTGTCGTCGGCGACCTGGGTCATCGAGCGCGCCGTGGCATCGAGTTCCGTGGCGGCCCCGGTGACGACCTCGAGCGAGGCGGCGACGTTCTGCTGGAAGGCGCGGACCAGCTGGTCGACCCGCTCGGCCCGGCTCAGGCGGGTCGCCTGCTCGGCGGCCTGGGCGGCCTCCAGGTCGGCGCGGGCTATGGCGTTCTGCCGGAACACGTCCACCGCCTTGGCCATCTCGGCCATCTCGTCCCTGGCCCTCGGCGCCGGAACCTCGACAGCGGTGTCGCCCTCGGCGAGGCGCTTCATCGCGTCGGTCATGGCGGTGACCGGCCGGATGACGCTGCGGGCGATCAGGAAGGCCAGAAGACCACCGACCCCCACGGTCAGGCCGACCAGGCCGATCTGCCCCCGCTGAGCGCTCGCCACCGCGGCCGACGTCGTCGCCGAAATCTCGGCGACCTGGGACATCACCCTCGTGCGCGCCGTCTCGGCGTGCTGTTCGATCTTGTCGGTTTGCGACTTGATGCCAAGCTCGAAGGTCGCTTTGACGTTGCTCGCCGCGTCGTCATAGGCAGTAACGGTGCCGGCATAGGTATCCAGCGCTTTGGCGATGGCCGTGACCATCGGCATGAGTGTTGCGCCGCCCGTCTCGAACGCCCGCAAGGCGGCGCGGGTCTGCTCGACAGCCTCCGCGAAGACGCCCCGATCCTCCGGACGCAGTCTGATCGTGAGGCGCGCGGCGGCGAGCCGGGTCCGCAGCACGGCGTTCTCGACCGCCTGAACCCGATAGATCAATGCGTCGTCGCCACGGCCGCGCGCCTCGGCGATCAGTGCGTCGGCGAAGCGCGTGAGCTGATCCCCGCCCGCAAACATGGCGGTTCTGGTTTCGGTCAACGTCGAGCCGGCCGCCGCGAGTCGCTCCAGTCCCGGCTTCAGGGCCCGCGCCTCGTCGCGGATCTCACCGTAGATCCTGCGCCGCTCTTCACTCGGGGTCGCCACGAGGTGGTTGATGCTCGCGGCCTCGATCGCCTGGCGCATCTGCTCGATCGCGGCGACCTGCGCGGGATCCGACTCGAAGCGGTACTTCTCTGCGGCGCCGGTCAGGCGGAGGGCGAGGTTGCTGATCGCGAGGATCGACCGCGAACCTTGGTCCAGACGAGAGCGCGCGTCGTAATACCCATCGATCGTGCTCTGCTGATGAAGCGAGAAGGCACCTATGCCGGCAGCGATCAGCACAAGCATCGCAAAGCCGGCGTAGAGCCGGTGGCGGATTCCCAAGGTCACAGGCGTACAACTTTCATTGATGCGTACCATCGATGGGCACGGCACCCATAAAAATCGGTCGAATGACATTCATGTGTCAAGATTAATTCGTAAATCATGAGAATAATTAAAAGATAAATTATCAAAATCTGATACTGGCGGGCCAATCATGCTTTGTGATGCGCCCCACATTCTCCAAATGCATGTTCACCGCGTTCGAGATTTGATAAAAGAAAAATCACTATCTTTCTGATCCGGGTTCTTTCTGAAACGAGATGAAACTTATCGATACATTGGGAACAGCGAGCTGAATTATCTGGTCTCCAAATGCATAGCCAGGAAACTTTATGGGCCAGGTGTCGGCGATAAGCAGACGAACCAGGATGGCACGGGGTCAGCTTTTCGTGGTGACGACCGGTGCATCGCCGGCGCGCTCCCCGGGATCCGGGGGTACGGCACCCGCCCCGGACGACATCCCGGCGCGCGGAATGGTGAGCGATTCGACGTGCGGCGGAACCTCCCGACATCCACGCCGCGCCAGGTCAGGCAACAAGTCTCGGGGGTACCGGACTCGCGAATCGGCCGGCGGGATACAGGCCCGTCAGGCCGCGCGGTTGGCCAGCGCCTCGCGCATCAGGCTCGCGACCATCCCGTCCTGGAACTGCTCGCGCTGGATGAACAGGGCGTCCGGAACCAGCACCGAGGCTTCCTGCGGCGGCGGGTCGAACGGATCGCTGGACAGGACGATGCGCAGGCCCGGGCGCAGGGCCCGCGCCTCGACCGCGAGCTGCGCGCAGCACAGGCCGCCGCCCTGCAGGGCCGCATCCACCACCATCACGTCCACGGGCAGCCCGAGGGCCAGCACCGTCATGGCGTCGACGCCCCGGTCGCAGGCGGTCACCTGATAGCCCAGCATCCGGATCTCGGTGGAGATCTCGTCGCGCCAGCGCTTGTGGCGGCCGACGACCAGCACCTGGATCCGGTAGCAGACGCCCTGGGGCAGCCTGCCGGAGGCCGTCTCGACGTCGGTTGTGGGCATCGTCCGCACTCGACCTCGCTCTGGCATTGCGATGCACCATGCTATGCCGGGAACCAAGCCTCGCGCAAGTCTGCCGCCGCGAAGACGCCGCATTCGGCGGCGGCACTGCCCAAAGCGCATGCAGCCTCACAGTTGAGCAGCACACGTGCTGAGGCCGCCGACGCGGCCCGCCGCCCCACGCGGCGGCGGCGTACGGTTGACGGCCCCGGGGTCGCGCGGGCAACACCGGGCCGCCGCGGGACGCCCCGCGCGCTGCCGGAGCTTTGAGTCGATGTCGTCCGCGAAATCCCCGCCCGTCTCTCCGCTGGCGCCGCGCGCGGTGCCGGAG